>JBHLPG010000109.1:0-11846 GCA_048939725.1 Promethearchaeota archaeon
GAGATTATCTACGACTCAAACAGATTTTTTGAACAAAATTCTCTGAATAATTGAGGTAATGGTTAATTCAATGGAAATTTGTATTATTATATATAGTAATGACCTCTTAGATCAGGTATTTACATAAATATCAGTCAAAGGTGCTAATTTCAACAAAAGTTAGGAGTAATTAAGATTACTCAATGTAAATCTCCTCAATTCAAAGTTTGTTAAATATCTTGTTTTAATGGATATTACCATAAGACCAAGTTGTACAGTTAAATTAGGGCGGTTAGGGCATTTAAAGGAATGAAACACATGAGGATAAATAAAATCAATATATCACTTTGTAGGAATTGAAATTACGATATCTATCTTTTATACAAGATAATGGATTAGACACAGTTCTTTGGTGCATAAAGAGGGCTTAGCTAGTAATCTAGGAATTCAGATGTTTATAAATTCTGATAATAAAACACAGATGGGATTATTTCTCAAAAACATGAGATCAGATGTTGGAAGGAAGAGAATCTATTATTAGAGATACTGTAAATTTTCTTTTATTCATCCTCTAGAATAATAAGAGGAGGGATCAAGTCCGTGGATTTTCATGAGCTCAGCTGTTTTTCCAGTAATCATAAGTGGAGCTTTTTTTAGATCTTGGACATGCCGAGATCCAGTAAGGAAACAAGCCAATCTTAACTGATAGCTAATTTCTTCAATTTTCTGCACGACTGCTTCTGCAGAGTGTTGCTGCACTGTGAAAAGGAATGGAATCGCAATCCCTGCTGCATCCGCTCCGAGAGCGATTATTTTTGCAATATCTAATCCATTTCTTACCCCCCCAGATCCAATAATTATTCCCTCGAAATTTCTTTTAGCTAGGATTGTACTTAGCACTGTAGGAATTCCCCAATCCCAATAGACTTCCCCAGTGTTCTTAAACTTAGGCAGACTTGTCCGTATTGCCTCTACTCCTGCCCATGACGTTCCTCCCGCTCCTTGTACGTCTATTGCTTGAAATCCCATCTTCTTAATTTGTCTAATATCATGAAGACTAAATCCTGCGCCAACTTCCTTGGCGATAACAGGGACAGAATGAGCTTGAATTAACTGTTTCGTTTTTTCATGGAGTCCTTTTAATTGCGTGTCCCCCTCAGGTTGAATAGCCTCTTGAAGGGGATTAAAATGCACTGCAATGGCATCCGCTTGAACCATGTCAATGAGTTTTTTAAATTGGTCATTGGTAAGCCCCTGAGCTATTTGGCCCGCTCCTATATTTCCGATAATTAGGGAAGTAGGTGCTTTTTCTCTCACTATATCGAATGATTCCCTTACTTCCTCGTTTTCTAGCGCTGCTCGCTGACTCCCGACTCCCATCCCAATATGGGTTTTTTCAACAGCTTGAGACAAGAATGCATTTAATTTATGTGCAAAACCGTGTCCTCCCGTCATTCCTGATATAATTAAGGGAATGGAGATCTCTTTATCAAAAAGCTCTATTGATAAATCAATTTCATCAAGATTTAAATCTGTGGTCGCATGGTGTACAAATGAGATGTCTTCTAATCCTGTAGTTATAGTTCGGCCTTGAACATCATGCTCCAAACAGATTTGGATATGGGCTAACTTTCTATCTGAAGTTAAGTCAGTATTCTTCTCAATTCTGTTAGTTGAGACTTTAAATTCGGTTTCCATTCTTTCTTAAGGCTCCTTCAGCTTTTTTGAACTGAATACTCCAGCAGGATCCCATAACACTAATGTATCCAGTCCTTCTACTTTCATGTGGATAGGTAACTGTAGTTTGACTTGTTTGAGGTGCTTACCACTACATTCTCCTTAAGATAGTCCTACACAATAAGATTTGCGATTATAAGTAATGTTTTTGGAAAGTTGAAAGAAACTCCTCTTACAATATCATAGAGGAGCATCGACCGATATATTAGAAGATTCTTATTTCTTGAGTCGTTTTTCAGTTTCTTTTCGAATCTTTTCCGCTTCTTTTCTTATCTTTTTCTCTTCTTCTTTTGCCTTTTCCTCGGTTTCCTTACGTTCATGTTCAGCTTCTTTCATTCGCTTCTCCTCTTCCTTTTTTGCCTTTTCCTCAGTTTCCTTGCGTTTATGTTCAGCTTCTTTCATTCGCTTCTTCTCTTCTTCCCCACGCTTCTTGAGTGCTTCTTGTGTTTTCTTCTCAGCTTCCTTTTCCTTCATTTCCGCTTCTTTTCTTTTTTTCATAGATTTTTTTTCAAGCTCTTCTGCTTCTTTTATCTTTTTCATGGCTTCTTTCTTTTTCTTTTCTGCTTCTTTTGATTTTTTTTCACTCATTTTTAATAACACCTTCTATTTTAATCCTTTAACGGCGTATATTTCAGATATATAAGCCTTCTAGAAATTAATATCGTAATTCGAATTATGGGGGAAAGAATAAGAGATTTCACACTATTAACAAGATAGAGAGAATAGCAGATGGTTTTAATTTAACGTCATCATCATTTTATCGTTAACATCATTTTATCATTCTCAAAGGATTCCAACATTAGAGTTGAAACGAATTGTATAGAGAACGAATAGCAGGACCATGGTAAGGAGGATTACTATTAATTTATACTCATTAATGATATAACAGATAATCATTGCAATAATAGGGGAAGCTTATAATTATTTTAATATCAGGTATAGGATCATTGGGTATATCATCCTGTTTTTAACGACTTTTTTTAATTTGAGTAAATAGATTCTTTAATGACTCATTAGGGCATTTAATCCTCGGAAATGATAGATATAAGGAACATCTATCAAACCATATCTGAGTTGGATGATTAACGAATAACGAGGTAAAGAATAGGCAATGTCTCTAATGAAGAGCATTAAAAACATAATTATCAACAAACAAACAAGAAGAATTATAATTTCTGAGATATAAGTTGGTAAATATATCGCCATAGACTCCCTATTATAAATGACTATAGAGCAGATTACTAAAATGGATAAATCTTTGAAAATCTGCCCAAGGAATTTTACAGGGAAATGAAAACCTATTTTAGCAATTTCAACATATTCTTTAAGTGTTTCTATTATTGTCCATTCAGGTAACCGACCGAAAAGGATTGCTAGAGATTTTGGTCGGAGTTCAAGAATATAGAATATTCGATTATTTGTAATGAGTAATGATCTTGAAAATGTTATCAAGTTTCGGCTAAAAATAAGTATTATTAGACTCAATCCACTTATGACAAATAAGATTTTATACAAAGGATTCATTATGTTTACTAATAACAGTAGGCAAGTTACTGACAAAATAGATCCAATGACCAATGATCCTTTCAAAAAAGGAACTGGATTTAATCGTTCCCACTTTTCGAGAACTCTTTCAGTTCTGGGAAGGAATGCTTCTAAAGCTATTTTTTGTGTTCCTTTTGAAGTCATGTGCTGAATTGGATTTGTTACATTTCTTACCGTGTTACAGATTTCAGTAATTTTCTTTTCATGGAGGACATTATAGAAAAGGAAATTGTAAACCCTATTTCCATATTCTATTTTTTGTGATAAATTCTTCCATATAACAGGAATTTGATATTTAAATTGGATTTTTTTCCCCCCTACTGTTGTTATGAGAAAACTAGTGTTGATTTTATAATTGTATAAAAGAAAGAAAACAATAATTATTAAAGAAGCGAAAAAGAACGAATAATGTTGTACCATGGTTGAAAGAAATAGTCCTAGGAAGAATATCAAAATAGAACCAATGATTGAGAATATGGAAATCGATGTGAAATTCGATATTTGAAATCCTTGGACGAATTTATGTGGAAGATCAGCATACTGATACAATCTTCTCCCCCATAAGCCTGAGGCACTACTATATTCATCCTCAAAGATCAATCTTTCGTTTGTTACAACAATTTGGCGATATCTCTTAGCAAATCGTAGTGCCAGAATTATAATCAATACATTAACTAAATAGATGGAAATCGTAAATAGAGATCCCAAACTTGAATCGTATAACGCTTCAATAAAGTGAGTAAAGGAGCTCATTAGAAAGTAAAGAGACAGAATACCTATCATCTGTGTTTTATGATCAACCAGCGCCACTTTAGCATTTGTTATCACTTCTTCATTCTCTAACAAGGGGATTTTCAATTCCCAAAAATGATGTTTTGCTTGAATTCTTCTGGTACGACAAACACTAAAAATTAGTGTTGTTAACTTTTTTGGTACTCCAGCATTTATCGAAACTGTATGACCGCTTTGGATAGATAAAGAAAATGATGTCCGGTAGGGAAGACCTAATATTATGAGAATTAATCCTATTATTAGGCTTGAAGCCCCCACAATTAATGCAACTGGTAAAAATGGTGTGAAAACCAATTCCATTAGAGTTTTCATATTATCTTCAACAGGTTTACCTAATCCAAGGATTTTCCCTAGTAAGATAAAGATGTCAATTATCAAAGGTATTGGTGGAGTTCTGGTCAGAGCATATTCCAATAAAACAAGACTAAAAGATTCTGTAATGAAGAACCCGATAGTTATTGGAATGATTTTTAGTCGAGGACTAAAATGTTGGCTTTCAACATGATACAGATTAATTGATTTTATTGTTGAGAATCGGCCAGAAAACCAATATCGTTTTCTGAGAATTAATCTTTTATCTGTTAATATGATGTCCCACGGGTTTATGAATAAGGGGAAAAGAATTAGGAAAAATAGATTTGGTAGTGTTAATAGAAAGTATAATTCCGTAAAAAATGCAATTGTAATAAGAATAATAGCAATAAATCCTAATATAGCAATTCTTAGAGCAAAAATTTCAATTACTCTTCGTTTATAGACAAGCTTCTCATCTGGTAGTGGATTAGTCCAACCAATATCTAATAAGGGAAAATCCATGCATCCATGACCTTTAAAAACTGTATCTATTTTTTTATTCCAATGTTTAGGCTTTTATTAATAGCCCAAGTGTCGGTTTTCGGATTAAAATAAATAACCCTTTTCTTTCTGAGCTGGTTAAAACTTCTATTGATTTCGCTCTTCGAATAGGAGGCTAGCTTTGCTATTACCTGTTTTTTTGTCTGGCTTCTCTTGTTCAATTCGATCAAGATTTTTTTGTGTAATTCAATAGGTGTTGAATCTACCAAATCCTGAATACTTGTGTAATACTGATCCTCTTCTCCTTGTGATATTTCCTTTTTGACAATAAGTGGTACACTTGAGCGCAATTTTCCAAACACAAGATTTTGAATGTCAAAAACAAACCAGATAGGAACCCCTTTTGATCTCCCAATTCCATATTGTCCAGGAACCCCAATAAGTGATAATTCAATTGATCTCCTTGTAAGCCTTAAGCCAATCCAGAAAAGATAGAGGGTTATAATAGACAAGATAATGATAATAATATATTTGAGAATTTCTGGTAAGGGGATATACTCATGGTTTAGAATCAAAAGGGGAATACCAATAATCCCAATTCCACTGGCATATAATGCGTTGCGATTAAGGGGAGCACGGGAATAGGATAAGATCACAATCTGATCCAACGCTATACTCGTCTCGTTCTGAATTTTCAACACTTTTTCTAAAATTGCCCTTCGTACAACAATGATTCTATCATTTGTTAATATGTACAACTCGAGTTCATTTGAAAACAATAAGACTATTGGGATTAAAATGATTAATATCAAGAAATAAGTACTTAGAAGTGTAAAAATCAGTACTACACTTATTAACAAAAAACTTAATATGTAGATTGACTCATTATACTTTACAACTTCAGTTCCAGAAATAAATTGCTCTTCCTTATGAAGTAATCTTTTTGCTTCTGTTTCTAGATTGTATCTTCCAAGAATAAATCCAACTAATCGATTTCTGGATAGAAACTGAAACTTCATGAGGTTTGACACCTTCAAAATTATATTTACCTGTACTAATTATGGTTCTAATAAAATATTTTTCATCAGACTTTAGGATTATTATAATCTGAAGATATGTTGATGCTAAATCTCTATATCAAAACCTCCTCAAAGAAAGCTCAAAAAATACGCTTAAACATCATAAGCTTACATGTGTGGATATTATGATTGAAACACCTTCAAATGAAAAACTCAGTATCTTACTTAGAAATTTAAAGAAAGGAAAAGGGTTTACAGTAAATTCTAGGAGAATCTTAGATCAAAATCCTTTTGCTATTTTGGAAGTTATTAATTTTGCTGAAATTCCAGATAAGTCTTATATTTTAAAATCAATGGTTCCATTTCTTAAAAGTGAGATTCTAATCCATGAATATGCAAGTAACTATAAACTCAATGGAGCCCAATTCATATTTGGCCATTCTGAACCATCTCTGCACTTCATACTTATGGAAAGAATCGATGATATTGTTCCAATATTCTTTATTGATTCAGACGAATTGCTCCCCTATTTTGTTAGAATTACTAAGAATTTAGCGAAATTTCATTTAGACAGTTCTCATGATGTTAAAACGTTAAAAAATCTTGGTGTTCCTGAATTTGGATATCGATTTTACATTGAAATTTTAAACAAGATAAAAAACAAAATTAGAAAACTCTCTACGGAAATGAACCATCCATATTACTTGACAAGGGATTTGATTTTTGAATTTGAATTAACGTTAAAAAAAGTTGGAAAATTATTAAGAGCAAATCCAAAAGAAAAATTAGCATTAATTCATGGCGATTTTGATTTTGGCAACTTCTTTGTCAAGAATATTAATGAGATCTGTGTCCTTGATTGGGGAATGGGTCGCATTGATAATCCAATTATCGACATTGCCAATTTACTTAATTCTTTAGAGGATTATGGTAAGGATTTTCAGAATTCCATTTTAAATTCATATTATAAAATCGGAAATCCTCTCCTACCCAAGAAGTTAAAATTATCAAATATCCGTCTTTTAGGCACTCTTATGCATCTCCTTTTTTTCCTAAATTTTCAACTTGATTTAGTCGAATCGTTTGTTGATCCAATGTACTATATAGATCAAATCAACAGAGAAGTTAGTGAAATAATAGAAAGAGTGAGGTAATTAGTCAGGTACATCTCAAGCGGAATTTAATAAATCTTTTAGCGTTTTCCACCCAATATCCAGTAATAGTTCAAAAGCACAATAATACTCAAACGTATGAGGCGTTTTATTCATCTTTTCTTTGATATTGGTATGTACGGATTCTGCATCCCACTCTGAGTCTGCTCCTCTTATACAAGAATAATAAGTTCCGACAGTAATTTTACCAAAATTTATAACCCTAAAAATAATTAAGAGGGAATTCATTTCTCTTTTTAAGCATCTAAGAATCAAACAAGGAGATCTAATCTTCTTGTCAAATTCAACCTCTTCGATCACGGTTTGAATTTCAGGAAGATCTCGGGATTCAATTACATTCTTCACTTTTTCTAAAATGTCATGAGTATCAATAAGCTTGTCTTTTACAATATATTCATGATGAGTAACCATACTCATATTTTTAAATTTCTCTGGCAAATCAATCACCAAATCAAAGTAAATACTTTTTCCATCCTGTGATTCTCTCTATCTTTGCTTATTACTATTTTTTTCCTTCCACCGTTTATATTTCTCATTTGGAATATTTAAACAGTCTAAAACCTTCCCAGTGATGAAATCAAATAAATCTTGGATTTTTTGCGGTTTATGATAGAATCCTGGACTTAGTGGGAGAATTATTGCGCCGTATGTGGCGAGTTTGTGTAAATTGTGAATGCAGGGGGGACTTAAAGGAGTTTCACGAATACCAATGATTAAAGGTCGTCGCATTTTGAGCATGATATCAGCTGCTCGCGAAATCAGATTTTCCGTGTTCGCATTAGCGATGTTACTGACAGTTTTCACCGTAGCTGGGATGACTACCATTCCATCTATCATTGTTGAGCTGCTTGAAAGTGGTGCATCCATTTCTTTGCTATCATACATATGGAACGCTATTTCCTTGATTTTTTTCATTACATCTCCCCCTACTTCATCTTGAAGTACATATTCGGCCCATTCGCTCAAGATGACATGAGTCTCTATTTTACTCTCCACTAAGGCTTGAAGAACTTCAATTCCATATTGAATGCCAGAAGCTCCCGTTAAGGCAACGGTTATTCGTTTTGGTATCACGAGATTTCACATTTTGTTACAGTAATTTGATCTTTTTGATTCCCTTTAGACATAGATTGAAATTATTTTCTTTTGTTTGTCATCCCAAATTCCTAAATCTGTGACCTTTGCACCAGGAACAGCTGGTAATGAGAATAGTGCGAACGGCATTATGGGATTACTTGGATCTAATCCTAAATTGTCTAAAGCATTTCTAAACTGTTTAGCTGATTTGCATAACTCTTTTATTGGAGCGGCGGACATAAGCCCACCAACTGGTAATGCAATATTGGCGATTATTTTTCCAGCTTGACTCGCTACTAATCCGCCATTCATTTCAATAACTTTTTTAGCTACAATAATCATGTCTGAAACGTTACTCCCTAACACAATGAAATTATGGGAGTCATGAGCAACCGTACTGGCTAATGCACCATTATCGATAGGATAACCACGTATTACTCCCCTGGTAGGTTGTATATTATTCTTATACCGATTTATTACGGTTATAGCTGTGTAACCTTCTATATCCAAAAAAGATCCCTCTACTGGGATATCTTCTTCTATTATGTTTGGGAATGGTAACGCAGGGGATTTTGGTAAAGAAAGGACGTGTGTCTTTACTACACCATCTTTGAACTTTGAGGGGGCAGGAATCTGGAATATTTTCTCTGAAATTTCAGGAACCTTAACGGTCTCTAATGCTAATGCTGGGACCTCTGGAGGCGGAGAGGTTTTCAATAATTCACCATTTTTTGCTACTATCTGACCTTCATGAATCACTGTATCAATATTCATCTTTTTTAAGGAACCATCAAGTAATGTTATATCGGCTATCTGCCCAGGAGCTATTGAACCTAGTAGGTTTGCTTCAATAATACCTGACTGGGCTAATCGTTGAGCGTTATTGAGAGTTGCGAATCTTAATACATCAATAGGATCTAAACCGTGTTTAATTAGTGCTTTGACAAATCCTAGCATACCCCCCTCCTTGATAAGTTCATCAGGCCACAAATCATCAGTACACATCCCAATAGTATCCTTGTACCGTTGCCTTCGAACAGCTCGTAATAATAATGGAACCATCTCTGGGAATGAAAAAATGTGAGAACTAAGGATTAAACGCATCCCATGGTCAAGTTTTATTTGGAGTTCTGGTCCATAGTTCTCATGATCGGCGGTTAAACCGAGAGCTACAAGGTAAGTGTCTAAAGAACGATTATCCAAGTTTCTGAGTTTATTTACAAGAACATTGACAGATAAATCATACAAACGATTAATTCTGAGGACTTTTCCTCCTATAAAGCCAGAAAAGAGTTTCAATTTTGCTCCCAAACCTAATGAGGTAAATTCTTGTGCTAAACTTGGGAGAAGCCAATGAAAATGAGCATCACGAGGAACACTTTCCACCCAACCTGTTTTAATAATATCACTCATTATGGGGTCACCAGAAATTATCTCCTCAACACTCATTAATTCTCCAAGTTTTTTCCCGCCTTGGTTTATCATCTCTTTAATATCACTGGCTCTAATATCCGCACCAGAACTCTCAGCCACTCTTTTAGCTGGAACGCAAGTAGGAACATCAAAAAAAATTCGAGCAGGAAGATTCTGTGAGTTTTTGATCATCAATTTGAATCCTTCAACGCCCATGACATTTACAATCTCATGAGGATCAGCAAAAATAGTACCAGTACCGTTGAGTGCAACAATCTCAGCATATGTCGTTGGTAAAATCATAGAACTCTCAATATGAATATGTGGGTCAATAAAAGATGGGATAATTGTTTTACTAGCAGCATTAATTGTGTTTTGCGCATCAATATTGCTATTGAAAAGTGAAACTATGAATCCTTTGTGAATACCAAGATTTCCTTGCTGAATCTCTCCAGTTAAAACATTCACTATGTTTCCAGATTCTATAACTGTATCAATTACGACTTCTCCTCTCGCTGCTTTCAGTAATTCGTCATAAAATTCAATTCTGGTTTTTAGTAAATCCATTATACAAACACTCAATGATTTGATAGCTAAAACTAATCCCCCACTAAGTTAATATAAAAATGATGACTCCAATTCTTAGTCTGTGTGATGATTCACAGAGATTTCACTCGCTTCTGATAGTCCTTGTTCTGATTAATTATACTTGAGTGATTGTTATATCAATTTTCCTTTTTAAGGAGAAAAAAAAATCAAAATGTTTCAAAAGAAAGAAGGGGGGAATGAGAATGAAGTTTATCCCACTTCAACTACGCCCGCACCAGCATCAATGGTTACATTTGATCCAGTTGTTATTTGAGTGGTATCTATTTGATCTACACAGGGAATTTCCCCAATAATACACCCAACAGCGACAATGGCTTCACATTCTTGTAGGATAAGCGCTTTTGGACCTTTTCCTGTCTTCGCCATCTGATAGATTACATAAGATCCAACTGTTGACCCTTTTCCTGTCGGGAACACGAGTATTTTACCAGTAGTGTCGACACCTTCTAATTCATGGCCTTTTTCGACTACTATTCCAGTCTCTGGGTCAACTCCACCATAAAATGAGATACTGTCTTTTGTCACTAGGGCTTCTCCTTCGACCTTTCCTTGGTAAATTCTTCTGCCGGTTAATTTCATTTTAAAGCCTCCTCTATACATTCATCTACAGACATCAATTTGACTGAAAATTTGTTCCTACCAGATCCATAATAGCACATTTTTGCTGAATCGGAGGCCAAGCCATGGAACCTTCCTTTGATTGGAGCAACGACACAGCAAGTGTCTGCAGCAACTTTTGCTCCCGAATCTTCAATCATTTTTGTAAAACCCATACGATCTGCGATTTGTTTGGTCGGACGAGCGGTTGTAATCCATACTTCTTTCTTGGGATTGATTTTCTTACCTTCTAATTGTTGAGCAATGTACTCCAATTCCGCGAGAGAGGCGTGTGGACATCCTAGGCTAATAAAATCGATCTCAGTATCTTCATTAAGATCAGCCATTGCGCTGTTAAGATCATCTTCGGTCACTTCTATAGAGTCAGAAGGGATTGTATCTACTCTGTCAGGGGTGATACTTTCCATATGGAATAATGCCACTCCACCATAGGTTGCATAGGATGCACAAAATGACTTAAGTTCTTCAACAGAAGCCTTTGGAATCCCAGTGATATAACTAATTTTCTTCCCTAGACGATCACCTAAGACTTTACCTAAAGCTCCAAACTGGAATGTTCCTTCAACTTCGGTTTTCACTTCAACTTTCACCGATGGTTGCCTGTTCTCTTCAAGGTGAAAACCATATTCAGGTGTTTTTCCAACTAGGGCTGCACTAAGAGCACTGGGACCGCCTTCTCGATTCGTTCGTGCACCTAAGACTGAGTTTGCATAGCATACTGCGCTGCTCTCTGACCATGCAATGTGTTGGCCATAATGTGGCAAGTTTCCATATAGGTAGGGAGTACAACTACAGGTGGTAATCACGCCCATTTTTCCGAAAGCGTCTACCACTCGGTGTTGGTTCTCTGCAAACTCTTCACTGATGGCTAATTTTTTCCATTCTTCAAGGTCCATTCTGTACCAAAGGCACTCAAATGGCCAAAGATATTCCAGCAGGATTGAGAGTGGTAAAAACTCTTACTTTGCCATCAACAGCCATTTCGGCTAACCATTCTAGACCTGGTTCATTTAAGTTAGCATAACTTACACCAGCAATTTGGACAGATGTGATATCTATCATTCGCTTGGCACCATAGATATCCCCAAGC
>JBHLPG010000110.1:0-11824 GCA_048939725.1 Promethearchaeota archaeon
TCAGTGTTAACATCACTGGCTTTTTTGTTGGCAATTATCTGAGATTTAACGGTGTTAGCAAAATTTGGGTATTTGAAGGCGATGATGATGACGGTGATGGTGAAGATGATCTTATAATGATTTATCAGGATTAATATCTACACAATGAGTATCTTTGAATGAATTGTAAAAGAAGGGAACGGTATTCAACCCGAATATTCCTATTAACACCATTTCTGTAATGAATTGAAGCGAGAGGGACAACAACATACAATGGAACCATTACTAGTCAAGAAGAATTTTTAGGATCTGCTGAAAATCCAGGTTGGGGAATTGTACAACCTACAATTAACAATAAAACGTATTGGGAGGAATATTATAAACTCTGGGATCTGCGAAACGTTACGGAGGATTTAGTTGTTTTCGAGATTACTACCGAAGATTCACAATGTATTTCAAAATGGAACTGGAAAACAGGTTGGTTAGACTACTATTATCTAAAGTATTGGAATGAAACAACAACTATCACAATGTCGGAAATCTCCCTAGTCCCTAAAACTAAGAAGTGGGTACTTCCAGCAAATAGTCTTCTTGGGGTGTTCATCTTAGCCCTCATTGTCATTCTTCTCCTAGGAATTAAGAGATTTAAATAAGAGGAGCTTGGCTAGAAGGATTTTTTCTCATGAGAGTTTTATTTGCACATCAATTCTTGATGAAGGCTGTCACGAGAATTCCTCGTAAGACACCAACCTTGAGTTCATTATTTAGTAATCACCTTTACTCGGGACTTAACAAACTGATGAATATCTTTTAGTGAATCCTCTACTTCAGAGAAGTATCCAATTGGAACGCAGTAATTTGTTATTCCCTTTATTTTAGCCTCCTGAGGAAAATGAGTGTGTCCAAAGACTATTGTTTTAATTTCAGAATGTCTTAATGCCCAGTCACCAAATTGCTGACTTCCAATGAAACTTGAGAAGAAATCCCATGTGAGGTCATCTTTATAGGTAACAAATTGTTTGAATGGTACATGATGGAGGATTAATATTGACTCATTTATATCTTGGTCTAATAAGAGATTATAGTCTTGGTCGAGTGTTGATAACAGATATTGGCATACAGCTATATCTGCCATCTCCCATTCCCCATAGTTGACATCGTTCCACACTGTTCCTTGGTATCGTTTTGATGCATAGTGTATTAGATCGATCTGGGTATCCCACTTGGTGTTTCGGAAGCTGTAATCATACCAACCGATAGATCCCAGGAATCCGACTTGATCGATGGTAAAAGGATTGCCAGGGAGAAAAGTAAACCCTATTTCCTGACAGATCTTTGGTAAGACTCTTTGGTACTTGTCAAGTGATGAAGATGCTTGCCCTGAATGATCTGCAGGGGGTCTGAACCAAACATCGTGGTTTCCAGGAATAAAGATATAGAAGTCAGATTCTACATTCGTTTTTATGCTTTTCAAAGTCGTCTTTAGAAAGTTTGTCTCTGGGGTAACGTCTCCCGCACAAACTAGCACATCAGGGTGATTGGTTGCGAGATTTTCAATCAATATATCGATAAAATTCTCTTCTATTTCAGCATCAATCATAATTCGGGCATTAATGTCAACATGTGGGTCAGAAAACACAACAATACGCATTTAAAACTCGCTCGGGCCAGTTTGTTGGTATTTCATGAAATGAAAGTATAAATATCCCTTGGAGGTGTTTAGGAAACTAGTGATAAACTTCATAAAAGATTATGCTCATTATTGTTGCGAAAGTGGAATGAGATCTATAAATCTTATCCTTCTAATTCTTCTACTTCTAAGTATACCTACAGGAATTCTCGAGATTAAATTTCAGGAGAAAACAGCTGTCCTATGTTGTATTAAATCACAAAAAACTATGACCAAGTCTCAATCACCGAATACTCCCCCCTTTTCAGCTATTAATCTTAGAATAAATCAATATGATTCCCCTCCTGCTACTTTCACAGGCAATTTCTGGGATTACGTGGTTGATACTGATTCAAATGGTCGTTTTGATCTTTTAATTATTGCTGTGGAAATTGAATGTACTCTCGAATCTACATTTAGGTTATATGTAGAACTTTCACATGGTGGTAGAACTTTTTCCAGAACAGTTAGCTTCCTCATGTTTCCAGGGATTGAGATTCTAAATGTATCTTTTGAGACTCCCCCTATTCACAAACAATTCTTTTCTAGTAATGAACCTCTTTATCTTCATATCTCATATATCGAACTCGAATACATTGAGCCTCCAGCAACTTATTATCTTTCCGATAGGCTAAGTTATCCATATACCACAGAAAGCTATGATTTGGATTTATGGGATATTGATCCATTTCCGATTGATAGCAATGCTTTCCTCTCTTATATTGCTGCTTTTGATGCGTGGCCTGGAGGAGGAACCAAAAATGATCCATATATAATAAATGGGTCAATTATTAATTCCTTAAATAGATATTTAGAAGTTAAAAATGTCGCGCTTCATTTTATAATATGTGATTGGATTTTATCCCAAGGGAGGATTGGGATTTCTTTAGAAAATGTTCAGAATGCAATTATTACTCATAATGATGTTTCAAATTGCAATATTGGGATCCACCTTAAAGACTGCTCTTCCATTATAATTGAACGTAACAAGATCCACTCAAACAATATGGGTATCCAAGTTGGAACCATTCCTTTCCTTTCAGTTGAACCCTCGTATAACGTCTCAATAATTAATAATTTATTTTCCCGTAATCATAAGTATGGTGTTTACATCAATCCCCTGTCTCAATTTAATCGAATAGAAGTGAACGATTTTTTAGATAACAATCCGAATGGTACCTCCCAGGCATTTGATCAAGGTACGGATAATCTTTTTGTACATAACTATTGGTCATCCCTAAATGAAGCGAAATACTCTATTGATGGATCTACTCAAAATGAGGATTCTGTCTTAATGATCACTCCTAACCATTTGACAACTCCTATAGTATTGATGCCTAATGGAGGAGAAAGCTTTACAAAACAAGTGGTTATTCAATGGTTTGAAGTTAATGATACATTTGATCAGGATATCACATACTCCATTTATTACTCAACAGATGCTGGAGTCTCATGGGATCTTCTGGTTTCAGGCTCCTATGAAGCACGAGAGAGTCGTTATGGCAAAAAAACCTGTGAGTTTGTGTGGCAGGTTAGTAACATTTTTCCAACTGGAGAAGCTTTTCTCATTCGAATAATTGCGGAAGACCCTTTGGGTTTTAGAACTATGGATACTTCAGACTCCACTTTTATTATCGTGTCTGCTGAATCTGCTCTTTCTCTTACTGAAAATAGGTTCCTGACTCAGTATGGGGATTTTTTCGCCCTCTTTCATATTCTAGGACTTGGTAGTATTCTGTTCTTTCTCATTTCTCTTGTCATTATTATCAAGCGACAGATCAAGAATTGAATGTCTCGAAAACTCATGGCTTTTACTGGGAATTTTTAAATCTCAGAATTAAGAAATGAAAGAATAAAAATCCAATCCGAGAATTCTAAATTAATTCGCAAATCCAACTGGAATACAGGGTGGTTTAACTAATATTATGTGAAGAAGAAGTCCAAAAACTCTAGTAATAACCACAACCAACCTAATTCTATTGAATATACAAAGAAAGGTTTAATAAACAAATAGTGTATTGATGATCTAGTCAGACTTTCGTGGTCTGAGGAAACTTATTTTCTTGAAAAAAACTGTGTGAGGTGAAAAATCTGCCATATATTGTTATCCGTTCTTGGTATCCTACTCATAAGGTACCTGAAGTAGCTCAAAGATATTTGGAGGTGCTGGAGAAACATCCGCACGATGAAACTTTGAGTGAATCTGTTGTACCGGCATCAATCAAGGCCACAGAACGCGGAATTGAATCGATAGCGATAGCACTAGCAAAAGAAGGTAAACTAGAAGAAGCGTTGTCTTCTATAATCCAGAGTCAGGTCATGTATCATGATATCGAAGGGTATGAATACTCAGTTGAAGTCCAATATACCGCAGTTGAAGCTCTAGCCTTTGTCGGAATAAGTATATAAGAGTGAAGGAACAAGAAATATGGGTTTTGAAGGAGTTACGATTTAGTGTAACTTCTTTCAACTCTTTTTAAGGAATGGAAACCACTATAATTCGGAACAATTCCCAACTTATAACATTTGTAAAGTATTTTGTAGCATCATATTATTATTATGAAAAGTGCCAAAATGACACTCATTTTCTCTGGAAATTTGAATTAGTTACACCTAGGCCCGCTGAGACTCCTGTATTAGACGTCCCCCCATTAATCCCCCTCCATTAGATATTGAGTACTTTTAAGTAAGCAAAATGAAATTTGGACTCTAAGATCAAGGTTATAATAAGAAAAATTAAAGAAGATCCAAAAAATATTAAGAAAAGATCATTTGAAGCAGCAGGTACCAAGAGGGAGACTAAAAAAATGAATATTGGCCAAAAGACACTCAAGATACCAACTTTAATTGGATCCGCAGTTCGATAGATTATCATTGAATAAAGCAAACTAATAGAAAATATAACTATTATTTCAAAGATATACCATACAAAGATTCCAGCAGCGATCTCCCTGATAAGATTTTCATTTATCCTCTTTAACAAGCCAGATACTAAAGGATAACTGATATTATATTTATATTCAATAAGTATGCTTGTTATGGAAGAAATTAGTATTACACCATTAATCAACATAAAGATAGGAGTAATAAAAGCCCCAGTTATGAAAGACAGGAATATGACACCAGGCCACTCTAGACTCCCTGCCCATGCCATACAAAAAAGGGCAAAAAGGGCATTTATTGGAGTATTTCTAAGACTCTCTTGTGAAAGCATCCTTCCTATAACAATGAAAAAGATTAGCATGGCTTCTAAGGAATACCATACGAGGAACCATGCACGTATTCTCTCTATCTTTCCTCTCATATAACATACCAAGATCCTCACCTTTTGCTTAATCCTCCGAGATAACTTATTTTGTCTTGATCATCGTGGTTCTTAAAGCCAGGTGTTAGTTTCCAGCACAAAGTATTGTGCCTAATTTGAATGAGTATTTGATTTTTCTAGTATTCAAAGAGTTCACTCCAATAGACTTCTGGATAACACTCATTTTCTCCGGGAATTTGAATTTCGCATGTATATTCTTAACTATATGAAACAATAATGATAATCTTAATTGATATTCACTTATACCACTGATTTTATCTGAAAGATCATTCTATTCTAGAAACAAATATTCAATTGAGGACAAATGGTAAATAAAAAGTTGAAAGATCTTATTTTTTGGGCGGGTTTGGGAATTATCGGGTTTATTCTAGGATTTATACGATTTCTACCTAGATGGTTGGTGTATGAAGATCCTACCTCATTTAATCTAGGGTTCAATCTGGGTGTGTTAGGATTTGTTTTTCTCTTCGTCCTTGGGTTTGTGATATCAGTCTTCAGATGGATTGGTTACCCCTATTTACACGGGTCAAAGAATCGGACAGATCTGAAAAAGTAATTAATCTCTCCTCTTTTTTCTATTTGCTGCAGTTCTTTTAATCATTAGATATTCTAATGATTACTGTTTTTTATGCCAGGGAAAACCGTAAACCCAAAAAAATAAGCTCCTATGTTACCAGATTCCTCTTTAATTTTTGGATTTCCAAACCTTTTTACTAGAATCTCAAGACAAAACATTTCTTTTAATAATTCTTATGAAAAATCGAGTAGTTATGAACAGGGTGGATCGTTCAATGTCCCAAAAAAAGAGTATTCAAACCAGATCCCGCGAAGAAGTGATCCGATTTTCAATGATTTTATTCAGAGGGTTAATTTCCTGCGTTGCAGCTGTTTTCTTTGCTCTTGTTGGTCCCATGTACTTATTCAGCGAACTTTTCGCGGGTCATTCCCTTGATTTGGGGGTGTTTATCGTCTTTGAAATCATTGTTCTTCTGTTTTCATTTCTCATGGCATTTCTTGGTTATTTCTGGATCTCAGAAGCAAGAAATGAATGGAAAACAATTCAAGAATCCCAGAATAAAAAAATCTCAATCAAACCAATAAATTAGGTTTTCTTTTATGGCATCACTTTAGGGGTGTTTTCAACGAGGTTTGTCACGATTTTGCCTTTTAAGATACCAACCAAGGATTATTGAGGATATAACTCCAACTAGGATACGAAGAAGGACCCCCTGTGGATCCACTCCTAGGACGAGACTAGCCCCGAATATTCCTATTAATTATTCAGCGAATACCATATGTTCTGGGGCCAATACTTCTTTGAAACTCAACCTGCAACCCTCTGAGGTGGAAGTCCAAAATAATTTAATTTATCTTTACTTCAATAAATAATTGAGGTGTAGTTTTTTCTTTTCTAAGGTTAAGGGATGAAATATGAATATTCAAGTAGTTGTGAAAAATTTTGCCATATTCCTCAGTTTAAGTCTGATCTGGTATATTTCCCTGGTGTTTACTTTTCTTGGGCCTATTTTTGATGGGATATTAAGAGGAAACAATACGCCTTCTTTAATCCCTCTCGCATTACTTGTTAACTTGACTTGGGGGATGTTTTTTCTGTCTTGGATATGGGAAGTCTTTTCTGGGGGGTTTTTGGCTGATGATCTCTTTTTTTTGGGGTTGTCCGTCATTTTCAGCATTTTTACAACTATTGGAGTTGTCTTCATTGTGATTCTATATAATAAATTAGTAAGTGAAGAAAAAAGAAGTAATTTTCCACGATGGACTCTCCTTTACCTGTGTATAAGTGGTCCAGTGTCAGCTTTGATTATGCCTTTTATTGGGACATTTCGCTTGAGTGGTTACCCGGAGAGGTATTTCACGCAGTTTAACATTACTATTCTATTCGGAAGTGGAATAGCGGGAATTCTGTTTATTTGTTTTTTTCTTCTTTCGAGGTATCTTATCTTGAAGAAATAATCCTGTGGATCCTTCTCTTAATATTACAATCTTTTCTCCTTCAGAACGTGATTAACTAGTGAATAAAAATTTAAGGAATCTAAGTATACATCCAATCCTGTTTAAGTAGTGTTGGATTTAGGCAACTAGCTTTTGCCCAAACCCAAAAGAATTAAAAAGGAAATTGTGACTTATGGGTGGTCTTAACACGATATCAATGGAGATTGAAGGTCAATGGATGATGTTGAATACAATGAGGAAATATATCTCATAAAAAAGGCTATTATGGATTATTATCATGAAGGTCATGTGAAAGCAGATCCCCAGCTGTATGAACAGGTATTACATGATGAATGGAAATTTTTCATGTTCGATGATCAAGGTAAATTGAAAGTTGTTGATAAGCAGGAATATTACTCCTGGTATGATCCGCAAAATGTTGACCCTGACTTACAATGGAAAACTGAAGTATTCTACGTTGATATTTATAAACACAATGCTCAAGCCAAGATAATTATTGAAAATCAGAATGTTAAATATCTTGACTACTTTAATCTTATGAAAATCGATGATACTTGGTGGATTGTTCATAAAATTTCCCAACCCATGGAAAAATAATTAGTTTAATTAGCTTATGTTGATTTAGACGCAAATTGTAGTATTATTCATTCCCAGCAGGGATCACTGTGTCTTTTTCAACCATTAAAATGACAGCTTTTTGGGGAGCTCGGGTACGATGTGTTGTCCCCTTTGGTACAGTATATCCTTGTTTTGGCTTTAACTCGATTATTTCCCCTTCTAAATCAATGAACAACCCCCCTTCGATAACATAGAAGAATTCATCTTCCAGGTCATGTTTATGCCAATGGAATTCCCCCTGGATGATTCCTACTCTGACTACACTGTCATTGACATGACATAAGGTCTGATTAAACCATTGTTCCGTGCAGGATTCAATTATTTCTGGAATATCAATTATTTTTAAGTATCCATATTTGTCTTCCATCTGGAATTTATAGTCTGGGGATTTTTTCACTGTTTCACCCTGTGTTATCCTCTTAGTGAACTAGAATTTGGATTATATGCTCGTTTTATGCTTCAATTGCTGCTAATGTTTGTCGAAAACCTGTGGATTTCGATTCTTGATCCACATTTTCTACACGATAAACAATCCCAGTTTTTCGTTGAATTACATTTGCCGCATGAGCACCTAAGAATTTTGAGCGGGCTGGAGCTGCCCTTCCAACCCATAAAAAGATCTTTCGTAATGCCTGGTTGATGAAAATATATACTTCTTGCTCTTCTAATGGGAGGGAAGGATTAGGCAGCGATTTCAACTCATCAGGATTAGTTTTAACCCAAAAAGAGTGGATTTCATGTTTTTTAATCATTTTTTGGTGAGTATAAGGGGCTGCAACTGGTTTAATAATAGGAATTGGTGAGAACATCTTAAGATCCTCTGTGTTACTCTTAATCTCATCCATTGTATCCCTCCTAGCTATATATACTATCAGAAGATATCCAGAACATCATTTTGATATCCTTGAGACCAATTATAAATAAGCCCCATCTTCACACTAGAGGAATAGTAATTACTCAGTATTCTTACGTAATGGAGGTCTGTCCTTCCTTGCAACTTGTGAGTTTTATGAAAGTGTTTTTAAACCAAAACCACCCTATAGTTAGCCTTTTTTTAGTTTCTATATTTATTAGTTCATCTGAGGGCTGTTTACAAACCGTTGCAAGAGTGGTTCAAGAAGATTGGCAGATTCAGGTCGGGGATTCCCAGACCTATGTCATTAGGGAATATTATGATTTTTCGGATGAAAATCCCTATGAATCGTCTTCTTTGATTAACGATGAAGACAATAACAGTGTTGTTATTGTTCTCAAAAAAGGGCTCATATTTCGTTGCGATATTATATTCCTCGGTCCAGATGAAGCTCGAGGAAAAATAACGTTTAATGATACCATCACTAGTCAAGAACAACCATTCTCATCCCCTAACTTTTTAGGGTGGAACATTGTTAGACCCTCCATTGACAACAAAACGTATTGGGAAGACTATTGTAAATACCGAGGTTTTGAAAACGTTACAGGTGATTTAATCGTTTCTGAGATTACTACAGAAGATTCTAAAGTAATTCATAAATGGAACTGGAGAACAGGTTGGCTTAACTACTATTTTGTGTGTTATTATGTTGAGAACTGGAATGAAACAACAATAATCTCGGCATATGAAGTGTCAGTAGTCCCTATGGAGTCGTCCTTTCCTTTAAATGTTCTTGTTGGGGGATTTATCTTAGTGTTCATTGTTCTTATTCTTTTAGGAATCAAGAAATTCAAATAAGGATCACTAAATTATTTCAACCAGCGATCGATCGCGATCGCATTAGCATTAGCATAAGGATAGCTGTACTGTGTCTCACTCCAGTTTCTCCAAAAATCTTGACTGAATCTTCTATGTTGCTCCGATATTAATCAATTTAATTTTTTAGTCTTTTTATGGAAAAGAAAGACATGACATTAAGAAAATATTATTTTTGACATTTTTGAAAGAAAAGTGTCACTTTTGGAAATGTTAGTAGTATATCAACAGGGAGAGTTCTTTTTCATTCGAAGACCAAAATAGGCCCAAATCATCAAATGAATATGATAATATAAAATGTGTGTACCTAAACAATTGAATTCAATCAGGAGATGGTTGGATAAGAATGTTTCTTAATGATATATTATCAAACGAATTAAGAAAATTAGAAGAGATTAAAAAGCTTAGAATCATTTTAAAATTAGATGACCGCTTATTTGATTATGCTGTCAATGAAATTTGGCGTTCTCTGAAACAGATGAAATCTGATTTAATATTACCATCCCAAACTCCCATTGAAGATTTAGTTCATATTTTTAAACGATTTGAAGAGATCCGAATGGTTTTTAGCATAAAGGATCCTGATTATAATCAATTAAATGAGCTCTTGGTTGAGATAACTGCAGTTAAAGCTATCCTTAACTTACCTGATTCTACTCCTCTCCCTGAGGTTTTATCTCATATTAAACCTGAACAACTTCCTATCCTCGGACTCGGAAATGACTCTTTACTCCAAAAAATGATGCTTTTTTCTTGGTTGAAGTGAGATACTGTGGCAATAAACTGGTATCTGATCACCTCAAATTTATTTTTTCTGCTCCTATTTTCATCTTACATATCTTAAGACTGATTTTTACTGCATTTATTACTATGATATATTATTATTATATAAAAATAATGTATCTCATATTGTTATATTTATAATAATAGACTGTTATTTCATAAATGACATATTTCGTCATTTTGTTTCATATTTGAATATCTAGGTATTATATCAAATGTGCCGATTCTGAAGAGATCAGAAGAAATCCTCATTGAAATAAAAAAGCATGGAGTATTAATAGGTGGATTATCATAAGTAAAATTTTATCATGTCTTCAAATTATTATTGTGATAAACGTAGTATTCCTTTTATTTCCATTTTATACCGAAGCATTGGATTCTTTTAATGACCCTCCTAATAGTAATGATCGACAAATCATTTTCAATGAAACTAGACCAGAAAAGGATCAATCTATCCCTGAACTGAGAAATAACTCACCAATTAGGCCAGGTGAGAAAAGACCCAGCTTGAGTCTAGAAAGTAGCTTCAATTTAACAGTCCTAAGACCTGTTAGTAATGGCACGATATCAGAAATCCCATCAGAAAATCCTGTAGGAGGTATTCATTGGCAATTGGTATCAGACCTCAATGACAGTTCTTATATCATTGAGGATTATTCTACCGCCACATCTTATTCAGATACATACCAATCTCAAAATATTACTGATTATTCGGGTACAATCAACTCAGTATCCCTAAATATACGCGTTCGAACGAGTACAGCATTTACTAATGCTCGAGCTTGGACAGTATTACGAACATGTGATAAGGAATATGTTGGGCCTTTGAATGAACCCTCAACGAATTGGACTAATTATTCTACGAAATATCTGATTAATCCCAATACTTCTACAAACTGGACGTGGGAAGAAGTGAATACAATGGAGATTGGAGTGATATTACGAGCTTTACCCCAACCGAATAGGGAATGTTGGTGTTCTGAAGTCTGGGTTGAGATTAACTATACCCAGACATTTGACCTAGATCCTCCATCAATTATTGACCACGGAGTGGAGGATTTGGGGAATGGTACAGGTATTTTTTGGGCTGATATCAGAGACACTTTATCTAGTGTGGAAACTGCAATAATATCAATTAATGGCACTAAATATGCGATGATAAACAACGGATCGTATTGGATACACCCAAAAGCGGTTTTTTATAAGAGCTTGTATGAATTTCGAATTATAAATTCTTCCGATTCCAATGGAAATTATATTACCTCTCCTTCTGATCTCAAGTACCATTCGTTTAATAGAGATGTTGTTGCTCCTGCTGTGGATACTCCAGTCTATAACTCCACACTTGGCGATAATGGAACATTTAAGGTAAATATAACTGATCCGTGGGGGGAAGTTGATACTGTAATTGTCAATATTACTTTTGCAGCAGGTGTTCCCCAATATAATGTATGGGCTGTGATGATAAATACTACTTTTGGATATATGACTAATGTATTGCCAATAGATAGAGGTATTTTTCATTATGTTATCATTGCTAATGATACAGAAGGGAATAGAGGGACTTCTAATGAAATGATCTCAAGTGTCCCAAATCATTTTCCTGAAATTACTGATCTACACCTCTCTAGTGATCAAGATAGCCTTCAAATGTCCATATTTAGCAACGATTCTCTCTTTGTCCAATATATGTTTTATGATCGTGATGGTGATAGTGAAGGAGGGACTGAAATACGCTGGTATAAAA
>JBHLPG010000437.1:0-2912 GCA_048939725.1 Promethearchaeota archaeon
ATATCTTCAACCATTTGGATGCCTAATTTCTTGAGTCCATTCCAATCAATGGGGTCAAGAGTTTCTTCCTTTGTTTCGGTATTAGTTCCAGCTTCAAAATTCATTTTCAAAGCTCCTTTTTTATCTAAGTCTGGATTAGTTAATTTTTTTTGTTTATCTCTTTTCTTTCGTAAATTTAAAATCATAGATTAAAAAGTAGAATTTCTAGAAAAAATCGGAGACATAGGTTTAAAGACGTTAATATATACTCAAAATGACTGCTTTGAGCCTGAAGGTGAATTTAAGGAATTACCTGGGAGGATTTAATTTCATGAAATGGGACTCTATGATGATACACCTTAGCTTTCTCAGTGATTACTTTCGAGATTTCCTTCTCCTATTATAGTTGATTCCTACCACCATAGTTACAAAGACACCTAGTGTCAAAATGAGATCAAATCCAGGGGTGGATTCCTTCATTTCAGGTGCAGTAATCTGTGTTACTAACAACTGGGTCTTGATAATCTCCTGTATAAGTCGTGTTGGATTGTATGTACGAGGGGGAATGGGAATATCCAAAAAAGTGGCAGTTATATCTTTAATGTAGATCTCAATTGTTGCATTTCTGTAGTTCGTGTCATTAAGTGTTCGTGTGACATCAAGATAAAGATATGATCGACTAGTTATCGTAAGAATGAGCATGGTAATCCAATGTCTGGTTCCATCCCAATCAGAATCCATTGTGTTAAAGATTGCCAAATTATTGAGATTTCCACCATGGATTGTCATCCCATCAAACGTAGCATTCAGGGCAGCGGATCCAGTGCTGAAGTTTCCATGAAGATATGTTGTGATATTGTAGATTCTATACTTCGGAAGTACTAATGGAATGCCATAGAGATGTTCTGCAAATGGACAAATCTCATCATTGACGGCGAATGAGGTTGAAGAGGTGATTACATCTTTAGGAATAAAGTAACCTCCACCGATTGCGTTCCAATCAAATCGAGCGTAGTGTTGGATGACAGGGATATTTGTACTGACTGTGAGCGTCGCTGTGATGGTGTCAAGACTCTGAAAAGTATTATTTTCGGCAGAAAACGGTCGGATTATTAAAATGGGAACCTCGTATTCACGAGTTGGTAAAAAAGACTCTAATAAAGTATTATTAGAATCCCAGGGTAACCATTGCCCTGAATCATTACGGTTGCCTAACCAAACATTCCCAATTGGGTAATAATCTTTTATCATTTCATTATACTTTCCAACCCAGGCATACTCATAATTTACTCTTTGATTAGGGGTAATCTGATCATTCGTTGAAATATTGACAAAATTGATTTGATTCTTCGTGAGAGGAATTTCAAAGGCAAAAATACTGTTTTTATTTACTGTTATTGTAGAAGGCGAGTGTATAGGGATTTTCGTGAATTGAATCTCGCTAGCGGACCAGTACCAACTGACTCGAATGGCATAAGTTCCAGCGGGGAAGTAACGCCAATTATTCCCAATGTCACCAACCCAATCTCCTACAAGGTTCCCATATTCTGGATTAAAGAAGTTTTGATCTCCAACATAGATCCATTCGTTCGGTTGGGAGCCAGGTACGTACAGTCCAAAGTAGTAGTAGTACGAATAATTTACCGCTATCATGTGTGGTGCGTCTAATGTAAAATAATAGTAAGTATAGTATTCTAGCTTGATATTCTCGTTGAAAAGTAATGGATGGGCGTTTATTTCCTCTATTTCTTCTTGAATGTATGTTTGATAATAGATCGTATATTCTCCTGATGACCAACTTTGAGAGAAAAGTACCAGGGTCACACTTTCATTCTTCGTTGCATGGAAGCGATACCCATTCTGATTGAAACCTGAATTTGGTAGAACATCAATATATTCAGCTACAAGCCAAACAAAGGGGTGACTACTAGTACAACTCGTACGCTCAAAGCTTCTATAATCAAAGAAAAGTTCATAATAAATATCCTCCTCTAAATCGAGGTTGAACATTCTAATGCTAAAGATCTCGTTATCAGGATAAATGATCTCATCATCCTTGATTAATTGATATTTTCCCTGATCAATTTCACCAGAATAGGTACGATTCACTTCAATTGATGGCATATAGTCAGGAATTTCCCATGAATGAGCAGTTAAGGTCACTAATGACCCTTGATCGAGCCAGAGAGTGAAATTTAATGGAGTGATTGTATTATTTCTTGGGATAAACGGATAAGTCATCTTCTTCTCAATGTAACCAATGGAATGCCCTTCCAAGGGGAAGACATCCGAAAAGATGATTTGCCCATCTGCATCACAATCATAAATCTCAATATCTAGGAAGAAGGGGTCACTTGTGTTCAGAAACCCGAAATATGTAGTATACGATTCAGCCATAAAGCTGAACGAATAGCCCATATGTAGACTTATTGCGACTGTGTGAGAGTATTCAAATATTGGATTGAATGTGGATTGAATTCTCACGGCGCGGGGGTAAGGCTCTGGACTAATGAATGGATGGTAACCAAATCGGGTAGTATTGGTTAATAAATTATCATTTACTAGTTCGTTTCGTTCTAGGTTTACAGAAGAATGAGACCACTGATTATAATTAGAAAAATAGGTATATTCACCGTTCTGTGTGCCTGAAACACCTTTGTATAGGATCTCAGATTCTCTAAAGTCTATACCAGGAGGATTGACATAATATAGCCAATCATCATTTAAACCAGTAGGTACAAAATGAGTCGCCTCCTCTTTCAATTCAATTACTGGAATCTGTGCTAAGCTAAATGAGACTATTGAACTTACAAATATAATAGCGAGAAGAGAAGAAATTCCTAATTTTAATTTTGTCGGTATCATTGGAGATCTTGGAGGATGTGGAAAAAGGAGGTTTAAAAAATTAATTTAATTAAAAGATTTACCAAATT
>JBHLPG010000438.1:0-2905 GCA_048939725.1 Promethearchaeota archaeon
TAGTAGATGTTGTACTCATTATGAGTCCTCTATTTAATTTTTCAACCTAGGATCAAGCGCATCTCTTAAGGCGTCTCCTAGGAGGTTAAAACCTACAACTGCAACGAAAATCGCAAGCCCTGGAATTGTAGCTACCCAAGGAGCAAACCTTAATGATTGGCCAGCTATCCCCCATTGAATCGCTGTTCCCCAAGATATGGCTAAGGGATCACCAAAACCGAGGAATGAGAGTCCTGCTTCAATCAAGATCACTGTAGCAACTCCTAAAGATGCAGTTACAATGACAGGAGCCATTGCATTGGGTAAAAGATGTTTGAAAATAATTGATCTATCAGATACGCCTAATGATCTGGCTGCATCAGTATATTCCATTTCTCGTAAATGGAGGAATTCAGCTCGCACGATTCGTGCTGTTCGTGACCAGCCAAATAATCCAAGGGTAATGGAAAGTACAATTAAGCTCACCTGTTCCCAGATGGTAATTGCAATTAGAATTAAAAAGAAAAATGGAATTGCAAGGAAGACATCGGTTAATCTCATGATAGCATTATCTATTGTTCCGCCATAATATCCAGCAATTGAACCTAAAGCCATACCAATGAATACTTGAATCGATATTGCTACAAAAGCTACAATAAGTGAGGTTCTGGCCCCATGTATAGTAGCTGATAAGATATCTCTACCCAAGGAATCTGTACCAAGTAAGTGGAACTTATCGGTGCCAAAATAGACATTCGTACGAGGCAATCTACCTTCCTCTGGTAATGTAACACCGTCCCACTTCTGATAGTTGTTCCAATCTTCCCCTCTTAATAACAGGGTATCCATCGGATCAAAACCTGAATCCATGAATAAGCGGACATCAACATTTGGCGATTCCATTTCGATGAGATTTGCATCTAGAACGAGCCAATATGTCTGTAGGGGGGTTATTTTTACACCTTTATAACCAAAATCGAATGTAACGCCAGTAGGAAGAGTAGCACCTGGACCAGATACAATGTTATGTCCCTTTATATGCGATTCTCCTATCGCAGTCCCAGTTTCGAAATCTACTCCATCTTCAAAAATAAATAACTCTACAGGTTCGAACCAAGAAATTTCTGCGTATTCTGTAGCCACTTTCATCCACATTTTTACTTGAGAGATATCGTTTTTGGTTGGTGTGATCTTTAAAGCGCATTTTCCTCCCACACGATAATCCACAAGAGCAGTTCCACTAAAGCTAGTATCTGTAAGAGTAATCTGTCCTGAGTTATGACTGAAATCTCCTTCAGAATTAGCCCAAAGCTCTTCATTATTACTAGCTGAGACAATACTATCAATTTGACTGAGTTGCTGATACTGTGTCAAGTTTTGTTGAGATATACCATTAGTAAAATTAAGTTCCTTATTATAATAGATTGCGGCTAAGGTTTTATCAAAACCTTGAGCTGCTAATGATGCATCACGATCCTTATTCAATTCAAACCCTAATGGAGCAACATATTGAGCTTCAAGGCGTTCTTCTGATGGTCCGTAAGGTATGGGTGGTGACATCCTAAAAAGCTTAATACCAACGAAAGGTATCTCAATCCAAACACTTGGCCCAGCGAGGGCATCAGCAAAGATTGCTAATAGAGTAATAAATACAATAAGAGATAAACCAAAGACACCCATCTTATGACGACTAAATCTTCGCCAAAAGACCATTAATCGGCCAACACGTCTTCTCTTTTTCTTTTCCTTTTCAAGTTCTACTAATTTTTCTTCATCAATTTTATGTTCAGCCATAATTTCACCACATATCAATACTCTAATAGCGTATTCTTGGATCAAGAAATGCATAAGTGATGTCTGTTAACAGATTTGCTAAGATAACCATGACGGCAATAAGCATGTTAATCCCCATCATGAAGTTATAGTCTCTTACGTTTACTCGGTAAACAGCTTCTTTTCCCAGACCAGGCCAAGAAAAGACCGTTTCGGTTAGAGCAGCACCAGCCAATAAAAATCCAATACTTAAACCGACAACAGTTACGACAGGTAGTAACGCGTTGCTTAAAGCATGTTTATAAATCACTAATCTCTCAGAGAGACCTTTTGACCTGGCTGTTAGAATATAATCCTGACGCAATACTTCTAACATGCTAGATCGCGTTAAACGAAGGATTAATGCGGTCCCACTCAACCCTAAGACTATCGTTGGTATTATCATATGAAAGAGTTCATCCCATATTAATTCTAGAAATGTTTCATTTCCAGTTAAATCGTAACTATAGGCACCTATAGTTGGGAATTTAATTCCAAAGAATATCTTCCAGTCAGAGAATAGTAGTATGCACATGATTCCAGTCCAAAAAACTGGCATAGAAACCCCAAATAAGGCAAGTGTTGTTGATATATTATCCGTTTTGGAGTAAGGGCGTCTTGCGGAGAATATTCCTAAAGGGATTCCTAACATGAGGCTCATGATTAAAGAGGCTATTTGAAGTTTCATGGTTTGCCAAGCTAATGCTCCAATTAAGGAATTTATAGTTGACCCAGAGTAAGAACGGCCCAAATTACCAAAAATAAAACCAGGTGTAAATTCACTCGGTCCTATTCCAAGGTCAATATTCAATGTGCTTTGAATTCCACGCCCCAATCCGAACAGAACATAATCAGCAAATTCTGTTAAATAATCACTCCCCACGGAGTTTTTACCTAACAACCAAAAGATATACTGCTCTTGGGGAGGCCTATCAAGTCCTAGTTGATGGCGCATATTCTCCATTTCTTCCAATGTCAAGGTAGGATCACCTTGTTTAAGGACATCAACATAATCCATAGGACTAAGCCACATTAATGTGAAAAGAATGATTGAAATACCCAAAACCAAGGGAATACTAAAAATTACTCGTCGAATGACATAATTTCGCAAACT
>JBHLPG010000439.1:0-2905 GCA_048939725.1 Promethearchaeota archaeon
TTTCAAACCTTCTTTACGTTTACAATATTTTGGTATGCTAGATGATTTAGAGGTTCAATCACCAGTAGAAGAATTAACTATTAAATATTCATCCGAATTAGAAAGATATGACTCACCTGAGTTAGAAAACATTACTCGCAGCTATGATGATCTTTTTGAACAGATTTTTAAAAGAGGAACAAAGAGCCCAGAACTTGGTTACCATATTACGAAATGTATTGGAACGGGTATTGTCTCTGTACCAAAACCTAAACTACCAGATCATGAGCTAGGTTCAGAAAAACCAAATCATAATGTGTCTAAAGGTGAAAGAGATATGTTTTGGGATAATAAATGGTATAATGCATCAATTTGGGAAATGGGATTAATAGTTTCTGGAAATGAAATAAAGGGTCCTGCTATTGTTGAAGCACCAGCTACAACACTAGTTATACCTCCCGGGTATAAAGTTAAGCTTGATAAACACAGAATATTTCATATGGAGGTGAAATCATAATGGAGAAAACTCTAGGATGGAATGGAAAAACATTAAAAAAAATGTTAGAAGAAAGTGAAAAGTTATTCGAAGAATCGGGGCGATATTTTGCTCTTGAAAAATTATCGCTAAAAGAAGAGGATCCTTTTCGATTTGAACGTAATTATGCTTCATTGAGGGGTGCACTCGTATCTGCCCGAGAAACAGCATTACATGTAGCTGCATCACCAATAGTGAAAGAAATCGGAGAATTGTGTTTTGCATTTTATACTCCAGAAGGAGATTCTCTAGTAGTATCAACAGGAATTTTAGTCCATGTTCATACTATGAGTGAAGCCATAAAGTTTATGATTCGGGAAGAATATGAAGATGACCCCACTATCAATCCAGGAGATATATTCCTTAACAATGATCCTGCATGTGGAAATGTTCACACTACAGATGTACAAACAATTATACCAATATTTTGGGAGGATGAGTTAATCGGTTGGGCTGGAGGTGTTACTCATCAGATTGACACAGGAGGAATCACACCAGGCCATGATTTAGTACCAGCTATACAACGTTTTGATGATGGAGTATATTATACATGTAGAAAAATCGGTTCAAATGATAAGATTTGGAAAGATCACATGATTAGTGCAAAAAGATCCGTTAGAACTCCAATGTATTGGGAATTGGATGAGAAATGTAGATTAGCTGGTAATTTAATGATTCGAGATGCTGTTTTGGAATTTATTAAAAGAGAAGGACTTGACTACTATAAACGCTTCATTAGAGAAGCCATTGAAGAAGGTCGAATTATATTTCAAGAAAGAGTGAAAGAGCGATTAATTCCAGGAAGATATCGAGCTGCTGGTTTCTTTGATATGCCACAAAAAACTGAAGCTTGGCAACCTAGGGCAAAAGTTGATAAAATAACTAATCTACCAATAGAAATAATTATAAAAGATTCTGGTTTGATGTCACTTTCATTCGATGGAGCAAGTGGACCTGGTCATAATCCAATGAATGCCGATAAAGGAGCGATGGAAGGTGGTCAATGGGTTCTTTTAACACAAATATTAATCTATGCCGATAAAGTGAATGACGGAGCATATTTTGCGGTAGAAAAAGAATATCCAGAAGGATCATGGTGTAATCCGGGTGATATTTACCTTTCTTACCAAGCTCCTTGGGGTAATTTAATTCCAGCGTATACTGGTATGATGAAATGTATTTCTTACGGATTGTTTTCTCGAGGATATAGAGAAGAAGTCGTTTCAGGATATCCTTTTACTGGTGATGCAATTCAAGGTGGGGGTATTTATTCAGATGGTCCACTTATAGGACAAAGATGGTCATTATCTACCTTTGAAATAAGCGGTCAAGGTTTTGGTGCAAGTGCAGTCAGAGATGGTCTAAATTGGGGATACGCTATGTGGAATCCTGAATCAGATCTTGGTGATGTAGAAACATGGGAGCTTTTTCAAGGAGGTGTACCTTATCTTTCGCGAAGAGTGAAACCAAATTTATCTGGACACGGAAAATATAGAGGAGGCGCAAATTATGAAGGTGTGGGTATGGTTGCCAATTCAAAAGATGTAGATTTCTTTGGAGCTAGAGAAGGTTTGGTATTTCATGGTGCAGGAGGAATGCATGGGGGATATCCAAATGCAACAGGGTATCGATTATATGCCAAAAACACAAATTTAGAGGAGATTATCAAAAATCGAGGTGAATATCCTCTTGGAGATCCAGATCCAACAAATGGTGAATTTGAACGTCTCTTAAAAGGAGACATAACACGAAAACCATACTGTAGTATTTATCCTATTACTTTTGATAACTATGATCTTTTCTATTACTTCTTATGTGGTGGTCCTGGATACGGAGATCCTTTAGAACGAGAAATTGAGCAAATAAAGCAAGATCTTGATAATGGTTTCTATACAAAAGATATAGTGGAAAATGTCTATGGAGTAATTGCTAATTATAATGAAGTGAAAAACGAGTGGGAAATCGATGAAAAAGCTACAGAGACTAGAAAAAATGAATTAAAAAAAGAGAGAAAAGAAAAATCAATAACTTTTGAAGAATATTGGGAAAGAGAAAAGAAAAAGATAACAGAAAATAATTTAAGTGAACCTGTAAAACTAATGTTTTTTGAAAGCCTTAAATTATCAAAAAAATGGGCTAAAGAATTCAAAGAATTTTGGAAATTACCAGAAAACTTTGAAATGGAGGTGAAATAAATGGTAACATATGATAAGAAAACAATGGAGAGAATGATTGATGGGAAATTGTCGTGGGATGAGCTTAAACCAATTATAAGTGGAAGAAAAGATCCAAACAGATTTGATATCATTTTAGAAATATTGCAATCTCGTGTTTCTTGGAGTGAAAAAATAATTTTACCTCTACATGAGCATCTTCATATAGTTGCAAAGG
>JBHLPG010000440.1:0-2898 GCA_048939725.1 Promethearchaeota archaeon
ATTACAATGGCTTTCATGACAAAATTCTTTGAAGAATTATCCGAACATATGGGATTGTTATGATTTGGAAGATAACTTTGTAAACTAAGAAGATATCTTCCCCCTCACAGGAAAGGGGATCCAAATAATATCCTGTGGTCGTATGATTTTCGTTTAAATTAAAAAAATGCAAGCTACTGAAATTATTGGGATCATAAATTTCACTCAAATTCTTATACACCTTAAGTTACAAGAATAAGCCCCATTAAAGTCCCATGAGGGATCGATTCTGGTTTGATATCACTCCCAATTGGATAAATATCCCATTCGAGTTTTGTAGCTAACCGATAGCAATCAATCCCGACGGCTTCCATACTAGGTCTTGCTTTCAGGGTATGTTTACACTTCTGACCTAATAAAACAGAACATTCGGTCTTCCAACAGTAGGTGGATTTACAAGAGCCTGCTCCAAATCCAACTGAGAGATAGTACCCATCATAAAAAGCCGTACTCTCGATTTTATTTACAATCTCGAAAACCTTTTGATAAGCCCTCACTCGTTCTTTCACGGTTTCTTTGTTTCTTACAATCACTCTGGGAGGTACCTCACATTTAAAGGTAATTGCCCATTTGTATTGAGCCACATACTTTCGAGTATCTTCTGGTTTGATACTATGAGGAGGACAGTTAGCACAAACACCATATCCAAAGCATTTCGGAATGATACATTTTAAGACAACACGGTCATCCACAGGAATATGGCTGGTTTGAATGAATTTGGCATCAGTAGCTCCAAGGTCCTTAGCAAGTGAGCAATACTTCTCTAGATCCCTTAAAATTTCTTCATCTGGAATCTCCAACTTAATTTTTTCCACGTAGGCCATTCTATACCCTCTAAGTGATTTAATCAAAAGTGTGTACCCCCAAATAAGAATTTTCTTAATTTACAGATAGTCAGCTTGAAACAAGTTTATTGTGGTAAAGGATTAGAAGGCATACTATCAGTTTGTTGAGTAGCTGGTAATTCCAATAAAGGTTTACGAGGTGAAATCGTGAAATTAGTAAAACTAACAACCATCACGATTAGATAAGAAGCGTAGAATACCAAGGCAGACATATTAGGAAGAAACACTATAATTGCGAGGAAGAAAAAAGCTGCTAAACAAGCCTCAGTAAGCTTCACACCAGTTTCAATACTTGGAATAGCTTTACTTATTCGTTGAACACGATAGAACACTCTTTTCCTACCCAAAACAGCACCCATAAACGCCATAATGCCTGGTACGAGACAAACGATACTATTTAGTGGAAGAATTGGATAATAGAGAAGATCGCTTATATACCCATATCTCTTTATCATAAATAATAACAAAAAGGTACCGATGCTTCCTATTAACGAAAAGAACATCAATGTTATACCCAGCCATGAATCAAAAGTGATCCCGTAATAGTAAAGAAAAAATTTCAGGAAGGGGATGAGAAGGATAAGGAAAGGTAAGATGGGTCCTAATATTGCCTTGATAAATATTTGGGGATTAGAAAAGAAACTCAAGCGATTTTCAGAATCCAAAGCTATTTTTTTAATAACTTGGAATTGTCCATGTGATAAACGAGCCCACCTTCTTTTTGCATCTTTAAAACTATAGACAATCCCTTCATCAAAAACAATAGCTCGACTTTCAAACCAGGCACGCCATTTACCAATAGTAGTAGCATAATACCCCATGCAGCTATCTTCTTGGATTGTGTCCCAAGGGAATTGTTCAGCAACCTCACGGCGAAGAGCAGCACCAGTCCCTAGGAAGCCTACTGGGATGCCGACAACTGCCTCAATGAAATTCCGGATGAAATATCCATGATTCATAATTCGATTCCAACAGGCGAAGATGTCTTTGTGACGAGGATGAACAGTAACGCGGGGTAACACTAAACCAACTTTTTTTCGAGAAAAGTGAGGAATAATATACCTAAGATAGTTAGGATCTAGATAAGAATCTCCATCGATAACGACAAAGATTTCGCCACTACTAGTTTGAGTAGCAAGATTCAGTGATCCCGCCTTAAACTGCGTTGAAGTATCCGAAGGATCACCAAAACGGTCAACAAAAATCAATGAAACTTTCATCATTGTTGTTTGTCGGAATTTATTAACAACTCCTTTCAAAGCTGATATTATTCTATCATCATCACTCTGATCAAGAATAATTATCTCAATTAGATTTTTGGGGTAATTTTGCCGATAAATACTTTCAAGAATTATCTGGATCATTTCAGGGCGTTCATTGTAGATGGGTAATTGAAATGTTACCGTTGGAAAATAATTGGTAGGATAATCGAAATCAAAAGGGCCATTTCTGACGCGGGCGAGTAAATATCGAAGGAAAATATAAAAAAAGTTAAAAGCCCAAATGTTAAGTAAAAAAATAACTGTTAAGTAGATGCTAACAATAATTACTTGCATCACATCACCATAGACTATTTTTCATGATGGTGATTGTATTTAAGAGTTGCACGTTTGAGGCAAATTTATATTTTTTTAACAATTCGTCCATTGTTAATGACATAATTTCATCACATAACATATTTTGACTGTAATTTTTATATTTAATGGGAAATAAGAGTTATATACCTAATAACTGGTGATACCAAATAGGTAAAGGACTGTTACTGAAGAATCGATATTTTGTTTCTATGTAGATTTTTCTCAAAAACGAGTCCTTTTCTAGGTAAACTATTTTATACCTCATTTTTCTAACCCACGAACTTCTTCTCTTTTTATGGATGTAATCCTCGTAATTTGCTAATCCTATTCTGTAACTAGTATTTAAAAAAGAAAAGGAAAGAAAATAGTCTCTCTTAAGGAGAGCCTAAACTAAGAAATCCTTGGAAGGGATACGTCGTACAAGGACAAGGAGGTAA
>JBHLPG010000441.1:0-2872 GCA_048939725.1 Promethearchaeota archaeon
AATTCAGGAGTTCGATTTAATTCTTCAGCCACCATCAGAGCTTTTTCATCTGGAGAAAAAATATTATCATAAAATCCCGAAATTAAACACTTTCCTTTCTCATCCACCATTGTTTGAAGGATTCTCATTAAATCAATTGCTGGATTTGGTTGAATCCCTCCAAAATTTCCAGAATGAACATCATTGTTGGCTGAATGTAGATATAACTGTGCTGTAACTATTCCTCGTGCTCCAAAAGATATAGTGGGCTTCCAAGAAGGATCAGCTGGCCCATCAGAAACAAAAACTAGATCTATGCCTTTGAAAAAGTCTTTTTCTTTATTAAGGGCTTCATCTAAATTGGGAGACCCCCTTTCCTCCTCCCCATCAAGAATGAATTTCACACGGAGTCCTAATTGTCTGAATTTAGTTATACATTCAATTGCTATAATATGAGCTAAATGCTGTCCTTTATTATCCCCAACACCTCTCGCGAATATCCGACCATCACGGATTTCTGGTACGAAAGGAGGAGAAATCCATTTATCTAAAGGTTCGGGGGATTGTACATCATAATGGCCATAGATTAGTGCTGTAGGGTACTTATCTTTAGAAATATTTGGTTTCCATTCTGCAAGGATCACTGGATTTCCTGACGTTTCAACAATCTTAAGCATGTCAGCTGAAGATTTCAATCGTTTTTCCAGCCAGATCGCTGCTTTTCTTACTCCTTCTTCATGATTTGAAATGCTTGGAATTTTCAGGTAATGGAATAAATCGTTTAGAAACTCTTCTTTCCGTTCTATGAAATGATCAACTACCTCAGACACATGAACCACATCAGATATAACACTTGAAACGAGATATTTCTAGTTTCATAACAGTTATTGTCATGATGAGAAGGGGATTTGTGTGTATGAAAAGAGTTGACACAATAAAATAATTGAGAAACTGATTTTAAAAACCATTAACTTAGATTGGAATAGTAAATTGGTTCTAGAATTACAACAGAACAATTCGCATTTTCAGAAAATATTTCTGCTTCGGTTAAACTGCCAATTGTTACATTGCCAAGATCTGGAATGGTAATTGGATAGTCGTAATGCATTGGAATGGCATACTGGACAGGTGATGCCATATTCAAGGAATCTACTGCTTCTGCTGCTTCCTCGCCAGTCATCATTGCTTCCCCCATTACAGGCATTAGGGCAATATCGCAAGCAACCAGTTTCATTTCAGGGATATGGTCTGAATCCCCAGCATGATAAATCCTAACATTTCCAAAATCAACAATACAACCCGTCCAGTTTGCTTCAGGGGGATGCCATAGCTGCTCGGGTTGATAGGGATTATATTTATCAATATTATAAGCAGGTACGAATTCCATGGTGATTCCATATTTCTTTATCACATCTCCTGGTTTGATATAATTGATTTCTTTTACTTTTAACCTCTGTATATCTTCATCAAGGACATTGAAACCATCTATTTGTACTGGATATGGCGTATACAAGATTGTTTTATTTTCTTTAGCAAGTTTCATTATATCAACTAATGAAAGGTGATCTATGTGGCCATGAGTGGCAATTACAATATCAGCTTTATCAGTTTCATTAACTGGGATCTGATAAGGATCAAGATACACATTTAGATCTTTTATTTTGAGTTTAAATCCTGCTTCACCTAACCAAGTGATATTGACTCCGTTATAATAAAGAAAATTCTTTTCGACAATCACTTCTTCTCGACTATTCCCCTTTTCATTATTGGATAACATTACCATATAAACTACTCCAATGGAGAGTGTTAAGAAAAGAATGGTAATAATTCCCATCAATAATTGCTTCTTAGCCAAAATTGTTTCCTTCATTAATATGATTTAGGACATGGTATTTGTTTTCAATTTTTTTCAACGATTGAATATACAAATTCCGATATCTTAACGAATGAAGGAAGGTTTGTCAACGAATATATATATTTCCAAGATTTGGAACGAAACTTATTTTGGAACAATATAGGTTTCTTAAGTTCCTCCCCCCCACTCTGTATCCTTCCACGCCCAATCCCAATAATCTTCTGCTGTAAATGTGATTTCTTCTATAAGCTTTGAATGGAGCTGTTTTAGTAGTCTGTGGTGTCTTATTTCATCGTTTAGAATATATTTAATAATAAATCTCTCTTTTTCATCCTCAATCTCTCCCCATATTTTCTGATAAGAGTCCATTGCTTTTTTTTCAAGCTTGATATGATTTTCCAGGTTTTTCTTTAATTGATTGGTTTGATCCTCATCGATTAATGCGAATTTTTCATGAAGGCCAATAAGGGTGTTTAAAAGAGACTCATGCTTACGTGAATCCATAGCAATGCCTAAAATCATTTCACGAACCATTGCATTGTCAATGTCCTTTGCTGCAGATTCAGCTGTATCCACTATCTTTTTTTCTAATTGAATTTGAGTTTTATATAACTTAATACGTTCTTCAACTTTCATTTTCCTTTTCACCTACTCCGTTTCAAAATAATCGTGACTAGGTATGAAAAATTACCTATAGCAAACAAAAAGGGATATATTATTTAAAAATGCTGGAATTTGGACAAAGCATTGGGGGAAAATAGATGTCAGATCTTAAACATAATGAAGAAAAACATTAAGTGAGGAATAGCTGTTCTTACATCTAGTAAGAAGTCAATTCACTTCAGTAGCCATAGTTTTGATCTTCTAGGTATATTTGGGGGGGATTTTGGTTATTCTCATTAGGAAACATAGGATTAATCACGAGAAATGAACTACTTATTTTTTATATTAAGTTTATTGATAAGGAGAAAAGTATGGCATATTCAAGGGAAACGGCAAAGGCGCTGAAGCGTTTGCAGCAGGATGAAATTAATGCTT
>JBHLPG010000442.1:0-2867 GCA_048939725.1 Promethearchaeota archaeon
TGAACCTAAAGGACTATCCAGATAACGATAGACTACATTAGACATGAGATGTATCTCCTGGAGAATGTCCATACTCTCTTATAAAAGCTGATTTGAATCCACTGTAAGATTTAAATCCGCACTGAGATGGCAGCTCATTAATACTCACTCCTCCTTGCTGGATTAACTTCTTTGCGTAAGCTAAGCGTAGTTTTCGGTGAAAAGTCATAGGTGTTACTTGGTAATGATTCTTAAAATGGCGTCTAATAGTAGAGATCTCTACTCCTGTAATCCGAACCAAAGTTTTTTCATCAGTCTTTTCTGAAATATTGTTTTTAAAATGAAGAATAACCTTATTTAACCAATTAGGCATATTATTAGGAAATAAATCGGGTTTACATCGTTTACAACTTCGATATCCTGCATCAATAGCTTCATCGCGCGTTGAAAAGAATATCATGTTTTTTACAAGAGATAATCTTGCTTTACAAGAAGGAAGGCAGAATATTTTCATGGTTTGTACCCCCACATAAAAGTGGCCATCGTACAAAGCATCACGTCGTATTCGTGCATCAACCATTTCTTCATGCGAGAGTTTTTTCATGGTAAAAACTCCTTTCTTGTTAATTTTAAACATTATGCCGATTTTCGAGCAAGTAATTATTCAAGATACCATAATATGAGAATTTAATATCATGAATTGAGAAACCCAAGTTTATAATGTTTTTATTCCTTCTCCGTCAATTTGGTATCATTGATCCATCACCGAGTCTACAAGGGTTGATGAAGAGGTACCTAATTTATCAGATGATTATTTCAATCGTTATTATGGTTTCTGACACTTTTTTCATTCTGTACTTTATTGATGCAATCGGAAACACAGGTTTGGGTATCGCATTATTTTTTGGTTTTTTAACTCAAGCTTTGTTTGACTATCCGACTGGGGTAATTGGTGATTGGATAGGACAGAAATACGTGGCATTTGTTTCATTTCTATCCTATGCACTGTCTTTCTTTTTTCTATACTTAACGAATGATAGTTTGTTAGAGTTGACTTTAATTTTCTGTTTAGTCCATTTTTCTCAAGCTCAATTATCTGGGACTATTGATTCATGGTTTGATAATAACTACAAAGCTATTGGTGATGATCCTGAAAGAAAAAATTATGTGGGTTTCCGAGGGAAGATTCAAGCATTTTTAGCTTTTGTAGGTAGTACTGTACTTATCTTTGGAGGGGCTCTTTCAACCATCACCTCTAGAAAATTTGTATTTTTGGTTCAGGTTTTTGGTTTTCTAATTATTGCAGTGTTAATTGGGATTACCATGAAAGATTACTATCCTAGAGACAAGGGTACAATCTCACTTCAATCCTATAAAGACTATTTCATCAATGGATTTCGAATCATATTGGAAGACCGTGGAATTTTATTTCTCTCAGCTAGTGCAGTTCTATTTTACTCTACATTGATTGTTTTCGGGAATTTTGTCATGTACTCAGTTTATTTTGGCTATACTGGTACAGATTTTGGAGCAAGTATCTTTCGGTATATAGTTTGGATATTTGGTTTTACTCTAACATGGTTCATAGCTGACATTATTAAGAAATGGAATCCTCATAGAATCAAGGAAGTCCATCTATTTCATAGTTTGTACTTTTATCCGCTCCTAGGCTTTTTTCTACTCCTAATTCCAATTGAAAATAACTTTCTGCTGGAGGGAGTTTTAATCAGCGGTTTCTTAATTAATACTGGCCATTTGATGCGTGAAACAATAGGTATTCTTACTGCACGACTATACTTGGATGTTATTCCAGACAAAAGTCGGAACTCGTTTTATTCTTTGATACCAACAGTAGTGTTAGTTTTTAGTGCCCCAATGACCACAATTTCAGGCTTTATTGCTGATGAATTCAATCTTGGGTACTTGATGTTTTTCTTGTTTGTAATAGCTCTTAGTAGTTCGCTATTACTAATCTTAGCTATCCAGATTTTGATAGAGAGATCTCAGGATAATACAAAAGATTAGAAGAATGGAATACCGAGATCCTTAAGCTCTTCTCGGGTAATTCTATAAAGATCCACATATCCTTGTGAAGGTTTGATTTTTCGAATATCATAACATTCTCTAAAATTCTTCCCTAACGGAGCATTTTCTATATCTTCCTCATAGGTCTTTAGAAGGGTGAGAACGAGTTCATTTGCGTCTGTTATAGTGATTTTTTCTTTTGGAATCCCATATCCCACCTCGGCAGCGAAGCGAGCTTCTAGCGGGGTGGCATAATTTTTGTGTCTGTTCTTTGCGACAGCCATAATCCACAGATTAGATCCCGAAATGACTGAAGTAAGTGCATGGGCTGCTGCTTCTTTTAGTACCATAGAGGTACATGGCCCGGCAGCAGCATAGCTAGCAGATAATGAAATTAAATTGCTGTTACGAGCTATTGCTTGATGAGTTGTTGACAATACCCAAAGAAGCTCTCGTGTTGTGTTACATGTATGTTTCAAATGAAAGGGAAAGTACACCATAAAGTGTGCCTGATTAACCATCAGCCCCATTAAATGGTAAGCTACACCAACAACCGCAGTTCCTTCAGGACCCCCTGTGTATCCCCCAAGGATTGGCCCAGCTAAAGCTCCGATAAAACATCCATAAGAGTGAAAGTGAACCATCTTGTTTAGCAAAGAGTTATCAATTTTAAGTTCAGTGATACTAGCGACAAATCGGCCATCGGATAACCGTTCTCCCCATTCAGGATTACTTGCTGCAATTTGAGCTGCGTCTGATTCTGCAGTACCTACGCTCTTCAGAAAGATACCAGGGCGACCTACCCTTCTCGCCGCTTCCCGGAACATCATGGCATGTGCAACAGACCCTTTTACTTCTGATGG
>JBHLPG010000111.1:0-11565 GCA_048939725.1 Promethearchaeota archaeon
GAGTATTTACTTGACGAAGTCAAAAGACTCAAAGAATAACTCTTCAGAAATCGGGTCCAAAAAAGAAAAGGAAAAAGGGGATTTTTAATGCCCTTTCTTCCTTCTAAAGAGTGCCGCGCCTAGGATCAGACTGGTAATCACTAGAAAGAGGGGTGTGCTAGGTGTGCCACTGGTGGTAGTTGTCGTCTCACTAGTCAAGGTACTAGTGGTATTAGAGGAAGACATAGAGGTCATACTCGTTGTTGAAGTCTCCTCTGGAATAATAGCACTTGCAACAAATTTGGGGATAATATAAGGGTCACGCCACTGATGAGAAGTGGTCACAACCACAATATCTTCACGAGGCATAACATAGATAATCTGCCCTGCTGCACCAACAGCTGAATATCCTGCGACGGATTTGGCAGCATCTTCATAAATCCACCACTGGTAGCCATACCCAGCAGCCCCAGGTAACAAGGCGTCTTCAGGCGGCACATGGGCACTTGTTGAAGTGGTAACCCAGTCAGCTGGCACAATTTGTTCATTGTTCCATGAGCCATTGTTCAAGTAAAGCTGCCCAAATCGGCACATCCCGCGAGGGGTGAGGTAGAGTTGATTTCCACCGTAACTCCGACCATGGATATCCGTCTGCCAAATAATATCGGGCTCTTCAATCCCTAACGGTTCAAAAAGGTATTCGATGGCAAAATCACGTGTGTTTGTATAACCCGTTGTTTGTTGAAGAATCGCGGATAAAACATGAGACGCCCCAGTGTTATAGTTATAGACTGTGCCTGGGTCGCTTACCATAGGTTTATCCAAGATATACTGAAGCGAATCATTGCTTCTAGTCATCAACATATGCTCGGGTTCATCGTTCCACTCCAAACCAGTAGTCATCGTGAGGAGGTGCTCAAGAGTCATCGATTCTTTCCGCGCATCAGTATTATTGAAAGTCATCTCAGGGAAGAAATCTAAGACTTGCTGATCAACACCCTGAATAAAACCTTCTTCAATTGCAATTCCAATGAGGGCAGAAGTAAAACTCTTTGTCACAGAGAATAAAATGTGTCTGGATTCTGGGGTAAAGTGATATCCATCGCCTGGGTAGTATTCTTCAAAGACTAATTGACCATGTCGAATTACTAACAAGCTGTCAAGACCCTCGATATCATTCCCTCCAAAACCTACAATCCCCTCCAAAACTGTGGAATCCAACCCTTGCTCTTCTGGGGTGGACCTGGGCCAGTCAATGCCCGCAACGGAGGGAGCCTCATAAGAGGGATTGTTCCCCCAAAGCTTGATGGTTCGGTCAACTCCACACGAAGCAATTATTGCCCCGTCATGGGAAAAAGCCGTCCCCACCACCGTATTCATATGCCCAGTCAGGTCTTGTACGTTTCCAGTAGTAAGATTCCAGAGTTGAACAGGTGTAGGTTGTATTGGATCTGGGGGTACACCACCTCCAGAAACTAAAATATTAGGGTCAAGAGGTGAAAAATCAACAGTAAGAACATGGTAACCAACATCATGAGTCTGAAGAAGATCACCAGTGTCAACGTCCCAAAGTCTAACGGTTTCATCAGGCCCCCCAGAAGCTAAAAGTGAGTTATTGGCTGAAAAAGAGACAATATAGACATCATCTTCATGGCCAGTAAGGGTACGTATCTCAAGGCCAGTTGCCACATCCCAAATTTTTATGGATTCATCTGCAGAGCATGTTGCTAGTAATGATCCATCAGGTGAAAACGCAACACTCCACACTAGGTCGTTATGCCCTGTCAAGTTATGGATAAGAGTTCCATCAGTAACATTTCGTAAAATGGTTGTATTCCAATCAGGGTATGCGAGTAAGTCCTTTTCTGTAGGCGAAAAAACAATCCGAAATCCGAAAAAAGCATGATGCCACGAATTAAGGAGGACACCAGTAGAAGCATTCCAAAAATTGATCTTATTATCATTCCACCCAGCTGAAGCCAAAATTGATCCATCTAAATTGAAATCAATGGAATAAGTATTAAAATAATGCCCTTGAAGTAAGTAGATAGTTAGTCCATTTGTCACATTCCACACTCTAACACTACCATCGCCACTACTAGAAGCTAAGATGGAATCATCTGGAGAAAAAGCTAGGTCCCATACCGGCTGGCCGTGGCCCGTCAAATTAGCGAAGTTCGCATAATCTGTTATTGCTGATATGCGAGTATTTTCCGTAATGCTGTTATCCATTCCACTAGAAAGGAATATTCCAAAGATACTAGTCGTTAAAACGACCAAAATTACTCCTAGATACTTTCGTTTTTTCATAAGTTCACCTCATCCTTCATTTTATAGTTAGATAGCAGTAATTCGAAATAGGATATGATTTTCAGTGATTCACAGCCTTATCTTTTAAATATTCTTCTTGTTTCCCAATCCAGCTCATTTCTTGATACACGAAATAAAACTCATTTTGAAAGAATTACCAACTTAGAAATCGATTTATACTAAGATATTGGTCTCTTCCAGAAATAATATTACCAAGGAAAAAGTATTCTTCTCTATGTCACCTTCATTTGTCACGGGATTAGAACTAAGCAGACGCTTCTTCGAAGAAGTAGTAAAAGCTATAGTCACAAAGCATTTTGCTACAGTGAGATATGACGCCGCTCTAATAGGTCCAGGGTCTGAAGTACTAGGTTATGATGATGAAATATCAGTAGATCACCACTGGGGACCCAGACTTCAACTATTTCTCAGTGAAGAAGATTACGAACAATATTCAAGTCATATCCGATCGGTCTTGAGTCAGGAATTACCCTATACATTTTTGGGATATTCAACCAATTGGAGTGCTCCTGATCCACAAGATTCCATGACCCAGCTTCTCGCCCCCATCTCTTCTGGGCCTGTAAATCATAGAGTGGACATTTACACGGTAAAGAGTTATCTTCAACAACATCTCGCCATCAAATTAGTTGATCTGTCAGAGATACAATGGTTGATGTTATCAGAGCAGCGATTATTGGAATTTACCAGCGGCCAAGTGTTCTATAACACGCTTGGAGAACTAGAAAAAGCACGAGCAGCATTACACTATTTTCCAGAGAATGTGTGGTATTTCAAACTCATGGCCGAATGGGATCACATGGCTGAGGAAAACGCATTCGTTGGTCGAACAGGGATGATTGGTGACGACCTAGGATCCCGTATTGAAGCTGGTCGGCTTGTCCGGCATATTATGCGACTGGCATTTCTATTGGAGAAGAAATACATCCCCTATTCGAAATGGCTATCTACTGCTTTCACTCAATTACCGATTGCCAACCAGCTGAAACCAATACTACTCAAGATTCTGAAAGAAGACGATTGGAGGCTTAGGGAGCAACTATTATGTGAGGCGTATCTCCTTCTCCTTGAACAGCAGAATTCACTCAATCTTACTCCAGAAATCACATTAAGACCAGGGAAATACTTCACTAGAGACCAAACGGTCATTCAACTAGAAAAGATCACAAATAAGCTAAAAAAATTACTCCAATCCCCGTTAGATAACATGAAATACCCGATAGGATCGATCGATCACTTTATCGATGACACCCATTTGTTAACTGATATGAAATTTGCTAGAAACATTTTCCATTGGTTCAATAAGTTTTTATGTCCATCCTCAACGGTTGCCAAATAACTAGCTTAGAGTGGATTAAAATGAGTAAAAAAGACAGACCTCTAGGAGTAGCAATTATTGCGATGTTAATCATGATTTCAGGGGTACTATGGATGCTTACAGGAATTATTTTCCTTGGAGGGGTGGCTGGGATAGCAGAACAGATAATAGATATCCTTGGGCCCCAAGCTGCTGGATTTGCTGAAATTTTAGGATTTATTTTCTTAATTCTTGGGATCATTGTATTCTTATTGGGTTTCGGCCTTTGGAAGTTGAATATCATCGCCTACATACTGGTCTTGGTCTCTCTCGGTTTAAATGTCCTTTACTTACTCTTGTCATTTGATTATCTATTAGCCTTGCTCTTGAATGGGTATATTTCAGCCCTGATTAATCCCCTAATCACGATTTTCTTATTCATCTACTTTTTTAAGGTACGAGACCACTTCTAATTCTTCTTTTGTTTATTCATTACTTTTGGTTCACACTTCGGAAGTTATGTGATTAAAATGAAAGAGAAAAAAGAGAGACCCCTTGGTGTTGCACTAATCGCGATATTCTTCATGATTCTTGGTGTCAACGGATTCTTGTCTTCAATTGAAATCTTACTTGTTTGGCGATTCCCACCGTCTTGGGCCCTCATATCCTTTATATTTGGGCTTATTTTCTTTTTAGAAGGATATGGAATTTGGAAACTGAATTTCATAGCTTATATCATAATTATGGCCGCACTTGTCTTCATTTTTTTCGCAGTATTGTTTTATAGAGAGCTAATAGGATTAATTAGTGATCTTCAGGCTGCTGTTTATTTAATTCTAATGACTGGTATCATTCTCTATCTCCTTCGAGTGCGAGATCATTTCTAGTTTTCGACATTGACATGATTTAGAAGGCCCATCGAATATTCAGGGGAAAAGCTGAAAAAGGAATTGACCTAGCCAAGAATAAATACCTATGAGGAAGATATTTGATGGATCTGGTGGATAAAAGCCTCCTTTCCGAGTTGGTGAAGAATGGGCGGATTTCGTTTGCTGATCTGTCACAAGATGTCGGTATTCCTATCGATGAAGTGGGAACGAGAATTCAGCGACTAGTAAACGACAGAACCATTCTCAAGTTCACAGTGGTTCCATCTACGACACTCTTTGGAGCTAAAGATGCAGTAATCTTCTTTCGCGCATATAATACTCTTGACCACCAGCGAATACACTCCTTGGGCGTCCACCCAACCGTAGAATTCATTTCAATAGGGGGAAATGTCGAAGGATTTGCCCTCATCCATTACCGAACGATAAGCGAGCTCTATTCGGTTGTTAGGTACTTCCAGAAGGTAGGGGGCTTTGAAGACATCAAAGCATACCAAGTTCAACCACTACGATCACAAGAAGAACCAGCGAAAGACGTTTACGCTTTACATGACATTGATTGGCTAATCTTAATTCATCTACGAGAACAGGGTCGGTTATCTCTGGGGAATTTAAGCACTCGGACAAATATTGCAGTGGAAACTCTAGTTGAACGTTTGGAGTATATGCGGAAAAATCGTTTGATTCAAGAAACTGTCCATATTAATCCAGCGAAAATAGCGAAAGAATCGTGGACATTATTTTCTTTGAAGTTAACAATCTATACTCAAGCCACGTTTACCGAACTAACCCGCGAGCTTGAGACCCATTTTCTCTGGGATGCCTCCTGTTGGAAGGTAGAGGAGAAACCCATCTTATTGTTAGGTTTTCTATGTTCCTCATTCGATGAAGTGGAGAATATCCAAAGCATTCTCTCCGAGGCAGCAGGGTTGATTAGTCTGGAGAAGATCATGGGAGGCGTAACCTACTATTTCTCGGATTTTCGAGATGAGTACTTGGAAGAAAGGAGAGCTGCGGACTGGTTTCAACCTGAACGGTGGGTTAAAGATTGATTTTCTTTATACACAGTTCTCTGAAAGATCATCTACCAACCAGTTATACTCAAATTTTCCTGTATTTTTGTAATAAAAGCACGTTACATTAAACTTTACTATAGGAGGTGGTGACCAATCCCCTGGGAAATGTTCTGGATTCCATAGATACTTAAATTTATTTTTCTATCACTAAACTAAACTCAAAAAATCAGGGAGTAAAATGAGAAAAAAAATCTCATTTTGGATCTTTCGTAAAAAAGATAGAATAAGAAAATAGCAAGAAGGCGGATTTTATGGTCTACTGTCAATATTGCGGAACTGAGATTGATCTAAACAGTGTTTACTGTAAAAACTGTGGCAAAAAAGTATCCTCAACAATAAAGGATAGGTACGACCAGATCTTCGAACCCTCGAAGCGACCAGATCTTAAAGATACATATCAACAAATTTTTCCAGATAAACCCTCCTATCCAACCACTAGACCAGTCACTCGGGTAGGTAAACCAGCAGAATTCCCTGAGCGATGTGTGGCCTTACTGATTGATGATGCCATTGTATCATTTATTCCTTGTTTCGGGTTTATTTATGCTTGGTTTAAGGATGCCTTACGAGAAGGGCAATCCGTTGGTAAGGGTTTCATGGGATTACGAGTAGTTGATTTCCAAACTGGTGTACCTGCCTCATTTGAACAATCATTTATCCGTAATTGCTGTCCTGGGTGTTTGGATTCTTGTTGTTGTTACTTAGCTGTGTTACTAGATGAAAATGGCCGTCGAATAGGAGATCACGCTGCAGGAACAATTGTGATACAAGATCAGTAGATTTCTCCCTAAAGACATTGCAGAGTACGTTCAAGAAAAGACTGTTAGATATATGGAGAGTGGGTTTTCTAGGGAGAAATCTCCCTAGAAAGCCACTAAGATGCCTTCGGGTTCCACACTGTAATTAAATCAGGCCTTAATAAGCACCCTATTTTTAACTTTTATGACTCTAGCATTTTAGGGGTCCTTTTGGCTGCCAAAAGAAAGAGACGCTAATTCTCTCCCTGACTCAGGTGTGCCTCAATAAGAGCTAGTGTTTCCCGTAGTGCTGAAATGACTGAAGCGGATGTTTCTACCTCTAGGATTTGAATGAGTTCGGTTTTTAATTTGTGGTCTCCTTGTTTCAACATGCCTAAGGCGACAGCGGCACCTCCTCGGACAGAAGGGGACAAATCTTCTCGGACAAGTGTTAGGAGTTGATCTTTAGCCTGATATACTTTTAACCGACCTAAGGTTCGAGCACAGCGATCTCGAATTTCGTCTGACTCTGATGAATGTAGCATCACAGCAATTATTTTTTCTATAACATCTTTTGAGGGTCTTATTCCAATAAAACCTAGTGCAGATATCGTATTACTACGTACAGAGTGGTTTGGGTCGTCTAGCAAGGGCTCAAGCAAGGGAATTGCAACTTCTCCCTCTAAAAAAGCTAGAGTCATTACTGTTTCTTTTCTAACTTCCGCCTCTGGGTCTAGTAATGCTGATTCTAATTTTTGGTGAAGATCTATTGGAATATCTTCTAGGCGGATATCCATCTGGCCTAACCGTTTAATACAGGCTGCTCGTTCCATAGTGTCTTGAGAATTGATTTCTTTCAGGAATTGTTCCAATATCTGAAAATTCTGATCCTCAATATCCTTCAAATTCAGCTCAGTCACCACTTAAAATGAAAAGATCACCTTTTCCCTCCTTTAAAAAATTCTTTTTTAGATGCAAGTGGTAAATTGAACTGATTTTCCCCTTCTGTCTATTGTCTAATGAGAGGTTTTACTGGAGAAGTTCATGGATTCAATTCTCATGATAGGAGTAATGAGGGTTCTGTTGAGGATTTGACCCCAGAAAGGGAACACTTGACGGGATTCTTTAGAAGCCTCTAGCTGTGAAAACATATGTAGGAGACTGTCTGTGAAGCGTAAATTTTTGGCAGCTCCTACTATCTCGCCATTCTTCACAATGTAGAGTCCATCTTTGGTCATCCCAGTTACAGTTCCTCGTGTCACATCAATATAATTCGAGTAATGGAGGTTAGTTACTAACAGCCCATCATCTAATCCCTCAATAAGTTGATCACGAGTTTTATTACCTGCAGAAATTTTTGTTGCAAAAGGCATAGGATCTTGCTCTCCAAAGACAATGAAACTGCATCCGTTTGATTTTGTTCCCATTTTATTCGCAGTCATTCTTGTATGTGCATAGTTCTCAACTACTCCTTCTTTAACAAGTGTGTACGGTTGACTCGCCACTCCTTCTTCATCCAATGCTCGAGCTGCGAGAAACGCGGGATTGTGAGGATCATTCATCATGCTAAGAGATTTGGAAAATAATTGTTCTCCCATTTTATCTTGGAGGAACGACTCGTGATCCAACACTCGTTGAGCTGAGAAGGCGTAACCAAGCCAAAACATCTGATCTGCTGCTGCAGGGTAATCCAATATAACTGTGTAAGTTTTAGCCTCTATTTCCTCCGCTCTCAAGCCCATTACGGCTCGTTGGGCCACTTCACTCGCTTCTTCTTCCATGGGAAGCTCAGAAAATCGTCTTCCACCAAAAGAATTTTGGCTTCGGGATTCCTCTACCCCTTCTTTTGACATGACATTGATAGTAGTGGTGATCCCTGTTATGGGAGCCAAATGCTCTAATCCTTCCGAGGAGACAAAAAAGCTTACGCCATCTTTCAAGATTAGATTACCCGAGACACTTTGTACTTTTGGAGAATATTCGTGTCCTGTATTGATTCCACTAATAACTTTATCCGCCACATCCGAGGGGGAGAGGTTTCTTGCTTTAGGATCATTTAATTTGAGTTTTGGATAATTTTGAGGTTCAGTTAAAATCCCAGGAAAGTCAGGATCGTCAGGGAGATATTTTACCATTTTTATTCCACGATCCACTGCCCACCTGATGCTCGATTCTTGTAACGAATTCGTTACAACCCTCACTTTTTTTAAGCCATGAATGACTGTGACTTCAAATTTTGTTTCATAATCCATGAAGTTTTGATGGATCGCAGAATTAGCATACCTCGTTGAATAAGTTTGGTTTAATTCCGCATTAATTACGCTACCATCCATCCCAGCTGCTTTAGCACGGTTAATAGCAAAAGAAGCCATAGTAATAAGATCATCTGTTTCAATTTCCATGGTTAGCCCTCACATTGCAAAAACATTTACATCCTGGAAGCGCGCCCATCCACCGCCATGTTCAATCCACATCGCTTGCATGGGGACTCCTTTTCCACAGATTGGCCCACGTCCATACGTGTCAAACTCCTGGGTGATCATATCGCAATTCCCCCAGAATTCTGGGGTTGCTGCGTTGTAACAGACATTCTTTAAGGGGATTTTTTTCTCGCCTTCTTCTATTAACCAGCCAAGTTCAGTACTAAATTGAAAATTCATTCGCTTATCGTCAATAGAATGGCTTTTCCAACCTAACCCATAGACACCATAATTTGTCTCAGCAATCATTTCTTCAATGTCTTTTGGTCCTTCAGGATCAGGAAGAAGATGTAAATTTCCCATCCTTACTATAGGAAGCCGGTTATAGTTGGACATCCTGGAATTTCCAAAGGAGTGCTCATACCCCAATTCATGGGCAGTTTCTCGATCCGTCATGTAATTCTTGAAAATTCCGTTCTCTATGATATGAAATTTCTTTGCTTCTACGCCCTCATCATCGTACTTATACGCACCGAGCGTGTACGGGATGGTTGGATCAAATACAAGGTTGACTAAATCTGAACCATATCTATAATTCGTTCCTAGTTTGTCAGGAGTAAGGAAAGAGGTTCCTGCAAGATCAGCTTCAAAACCTAAAACCCGATCTAATTCCGTGGGGTGGCCAGTTGATTCATGGATAGTTAACCCAAGCTGTTCGGGTTCTAAGATGAATGTAGTCTTTTCTCTTGGGCAATTTTTCGCTTCATTCACCAAGATAAGAGCTTCTTGAGCTATCTGTTCAGCTTTTGTAGCATGATCGAACTCTTTAATGTGTTCAAAACCTTTCATTTTAAAGTCATATGCCGTCCGAACATGTGTTTCCTGTCCTTTTGCCACTGTTCTGATATATGCTCCAACGTACGTTTGAGTCTGATGAATTCGTGAGCCTTCACTGTTGGCAAAGGCCAGGTTTACGCGATAAGCTCCACTACGAGTCTCCCTTACTTTGATTTGGTCTCCCGCCTCTTTTAGAGTTGAATCTGCGATTTTCATCAGTTCTAGCTTTTCTTCAAAGTCAACCTCAAAAGGATCAATCTCGTAGGGTGTCTTGTAGGTATCAGTTATTACTGGTTCGTCTGTTAGTTCTACTGGTTTTCGGAGTTTTAATGCACTTGCTTTAGCTACTTTAATTGCATTATTAACCGTTGGTACAATAGCTCCCTCCATTGAGGTAGTTGCATACCCCCAAGCTCCATCTAGAATGACTCGAACATTCATCCCTTTTTCCAATAAAGTTCCAGCGGTTTCAATCTGTCCATTTTTCATAACAATTACTTCGCGCATTGTTGAAAAAATGCGTGTGTCAGCAAAACTAACGTTATACTTTTCTGTTTCAGTTAAACACTTTTCAAGAAGCTCTTGTTCTTGTTCCATAGTTTCACCAAACTATCATTCTGTTCTACTAATTGTGGGAGAATTTTACTGTGGATTATTAAATCTAACTTGCCCGTGTCTCCTTTTAACAGTTCTATTCAAAAATAATTATGTCTTACTGATTCTCGTGAACCATTTTGATTACCCAAATAATCAACTTTATTATTCATGGTTTTAACTTCTTCTGAACAACATTTAATGAGAGAATCAACTAGAAGGTGAAAACCCTTGGGTAAAGAAGAGCCTCTTCAATCAGAACTCTTAGCTGAGAATATCCTTTATTTTCCAGGACACGCAAATATTGTTGCCTTGAAGTTAGAACAGAAAGCAATCATTGTTGACGCTGGAAGGAATATGCATACCGCTAAAAGAATCCGTGATACCGTAGAATCCAGTTTTGGAACAAAAATAGAAACAGTGATTCTAACCCATTTTCATAGTGACCACACACATAGCTTAGGTGTGTATTCTGATTGCGAGATCATTGCCTCACAACAACTGGTAAAATTCCTGATAGCAGCTAAACGTAAGAATCTTAAGGTCCCTCAGGCCTCCTTTGAAGAAGAGCAGATTATTGAAGACGGGCCATTCAAGGTGATTATCAAGCAAACAGGAGGTCATACCCCTGACTCGTGTTATGTATTCTCCCCAAAACATAAGCTTTTAATGGCAGGGGATAATCTAAGAAGCGATTTTTTGTGGGGTGGGAAACAAAGTAATCCAGACCAATGGATTTCAGCTTTGCAGGAATACGTGTCGTTTGATGTTGACTACATTATACCTGGACATGGCCTAATTATGACTAAAGAGGAAGTACGCGCGATTGTAGAGTATACTGTCGAACTACGAAGGTTTATTCATAAACTTATTCAAAAAGGGGTTCAAGAGAATGAAATTGTGTCACGCGTAAATTCAGATAAACCTCCAAAACAGACTCAGGTCTATATCCACGAAAGTACAATAATTAAATGGTTTAAATATTGGAAAAAGGTAGCTTGAACTCAAGTAATCTTTTTCAATTGAGTAAATTTGCCATCCATTACTCGTAAAACATACGTCCGTTTTTTCAGTCCCCAAAGAATCTGATGTCCTTCTTGCGCTAATTTGGCATGGCGTGAATCCTTCTCAGGGTTCTGTTCGATAAACCAAATATTGGAATAGGTTACATTTCGTAATCCAGATTTGGTTTGATGGATCGGGTAAATTTGGCCTTCGATTTCAACCCCATGTTGGTTAGTGAAGATCGCTTCGAAAATTTTTAGTGAAGCTTCTCTCAATGCTTCAATATCCATGAGATCTCCTCATTTGGCTCCTACGGGAGGCATATTTTTATCGACCCACGAATTCAGTCAAGAAGAGCTCCTCTTTTGATAAAACCTTTCTAAAATTTGGGGAGGAGTATAT
>JBHLPG010000008.1:0-42827 GCA_048939725.1 Promethearchaeota archaeon
GCTATTTTCGCCTAAAAATATATCCAGTTAATGATAAAATTCCTAATGAAATCACCCAACCATTTACTGAATTTGATTGCTCCATAGAAGAATCAAGTAAATTTGAGGGAATTTCCCTATCAAGATAATTAAGAATTTTGATGAGCTGGATGTTGGAAAGCGCTTCGATTTCTGACCAAGTAGCCTGTTGAGAGCCAAATATGTAAATATAAATATTATCAATCGAATATAGGACACCGCGCGAATAACAACAGGCCGACTTAACTTCCCAGTTGATCCCAACGTCTACTGGCGAGAGGTTAACCTTATCTTTAGGAAAGACATAAATCAATTGATCTGTCTGATTCCATTCTGTATATTCGTCAATTACATACTTTTGTGCTTCACTCGCATTATTAAACTGGATAGTCTCAATTGAAAATCCTGTATCTCCCTCCGAATTTAAAAAACTAATATAGTAACGAATATCACTTATTACTGTCTCAGAACTAAAAGTCCATCCTTTTGGTATCTCCTCAGGGGTAAGTAACCATAAAGGACGTTTTGGAGTCGCTGATGTTTCAGAAGAAAAACTAAAAATAAGCAAAATAAATAACATGAAAGAGGTAATTCCTTTTAAAAACCTCAAGTTGTCACTCTCAGGCATACCTGAGAATAGAGAGTTTTAATATTTAATTATGAACTTATCGCATTCCTGCAAATCATTCTAGACAATAGTTCATTATAAACCTGTAAGGATATTCCGTAACCGGTTTGCTTACATCATCTAACTTTTTCAACTCATCTTGAGACAAATCCCATCCAATAGCTTCAAGATTATCATCTAATTGATCCATTGTTCTTACTCCGATGATTGGAGAAGTCACAGCTGGTTGTTGAAGAATCCAATTTAATGCAATTTGAGGATAAGTCTTCCCTCGGTTTTGTTTTATTTCATCCATTAGTTCAATTATCTTCCAATTTCTGTCTACTGATCTTCTTCCCCAAGCTTCTTCAGTATGATCTGGCATGATGGCTAAACGTCCTTCTATTGGTTTATCTCCAGGTTTATACTTGCCTGATAAAAATCCACCGCCTAATGGACCCCATGGGATAGAACTAATGTTTTCTGATAAGAACATCCCAGTAAATTCGTGCTCAATATTTCTCTCGACCAAACTGTATTGATACTGACCTGCTTCAAAACGTGCCCAGCCTCTCAATTCGCTTATACTTATTGCCTTCATTACTTCCCAAGCCCTAAAATTAGACACACCAATATAGTGGATTTTTCCCAATGAAACTAGATCATTCAATGCTCTCAATGATTCCTCTAAAACTAGGTTTGGTGTTGTTCCATGAAGATAAAGAAGATCAATATAGTTTGTATTTAGACGTTCTAGACTTGCATTCACAGCATGGAAGATGTACTTGCGTGAAACCCCCCACATGTTCGGAGCGGTTCCCATAGGAAATCTACACTTAGTTGCTATCACCAATTCCTCACGATATCCTTCAATTGCCCTTCCAACAATTTTTTCGGATTTTCCTTGAGCATAAACATCAGCAGTGTCAATAAAATTCCCTCCAGCATCAATATATCTCTTAATCATTCTCTCAGAAGTCAGTTCATCTGCACCCCGAGACCCTTCCTCCCCAAAAACCATAGTTCCCAAACACAGCTCAGAAACATAAAGAGATGTGTTTCCTAAAGATTTATTTTCCATTTCTCCAATCACCTTCTTTTTTTTGTATGTAAGATAGATTAAAGCACTAGAAAAATTGAAATGCTTAGGGCTATTAAGGTTTGGCTTCAAGATAGTACTCACAAGAAGATTTGAGATTTAAACTAGAGAAAAAAAAAAGGGGGGAAATTGAAGAATCACACGTACACAAACATTTTACAGCTTTCTTCGTTTCCAGACTAGAATATTTACGAAAGAAAATAATAATAAAGTTATAGGCCATCCAGGAGTTCCTATACTCAATCTATTTTCTTTTGATGACGTTTTTAACTCTTCTGTTGGTTCTGTCTCTGAATAAGTGATTGTAGTAGTCGTAGTAGTAATGATAGGCTGCCAATCTTCGAGTATGTCATTCACATAAGTATCCATTCTATCCACTGCGTCATCAAGTGTCATCGCTCCAGCAAGATAACTATGTATGGGCGGCCAGATGTCTCTACTCATTGTTGGATAATCAGGGTGGACTGGGCGGGGAAGAGCCACCTTAAAAACTGGTAAAAGCTCATGAGCATATGCTTGGTCACTGGATAGAACATCGGGATCACTGTATACAGCTTCACGGGTAGGTATTTGGCCACCATTAAGGAGATAGTATTTTTGTTGCTCTACATCTGTCAGCCATTTCATGAATTCTTTGGCTTCTTCTTTATGCCTAGAGTATATGTTAAGGCCTAACTGCCAACCACCTAGACAGGAAGTCCTTGGTTCAACCACAGTCTTATCCTTGGGTGGCATTGGGGTAACTCCAAAAATTTTTCCTTCACCAGCAGGATGTCCATAAGATCCTTGATTGCCATTGAGAAATTCATTGTCCATACTTAACCGATAACAATAAGGCCAGTTCCGATGGAAAATGGCGTTACCATCATTCCAAACAGCACGACTCGTTTCTTCATGATAAGTTAAAACAGCTGGAGGAGACACTGTTGTTTCTGATCCCAACATAGGACCTACTAATGATTTCATATATTCAAGTGCATCTTTAACAGGTTGTGTATCAAATAGAGCCTTGGTCTTATCTTCACTTAGGAAAGAATATGTCCCTGTTCCACCAAGGTATTCCATGAAGTCACAAATCATCCCTTCGTATTCACGTCCTTGCCAAATAAAGCCTTCGAGAATGCCATCAGAGCCATTGAAAGTTGCTACAAGACCGTCATCTTCTAACATGTTAATTGTCCAATCGTACAATTCGGACCAAGTTTCTGGAGGATTATTGCGTGGAATAATGCCTTCATCAAAAGCATATTCTAGAATGTCTGCACGATAGAAAAGGATACCAGAGTCATGGAACCAAGGAACACCATAGTGTTGACCTTTATATTTTCCTGCTTTGATGGGAGCTTCAAGATAGAGGTCTTCAGTATAACCTATACTTACAAACAGGTCATCTACTGGTTCAAGCCAGCCTGCTGCGGTAAATTCGGGAGGCCAGATAACGTCCATACTGATAATATCGATACTATCATCTTTTGCAGCAAGTTTTGTAACATAAGTATCGTGTTGGTTCTGGGTCTCCCAGGTACTTTCCAACAGTTTAACAGTGCAGTCTTTTCCAAGATTATTATACTGATCAACCATATTTGAGAGCGCATCGGTGGTTTGTACACCAGTGGATATAACGACCTCAACCGCTTCAGTTTTGGCTGAAATAGTAAGAGGAAAAATTATTAAATACAATGTAAAGAGGAATAATCCAGTTAAAACTATTGATCTTTTCATTTTAAACACTATCTTCTTTTCATTTTCTAATCCTTTCCTGAAATACTTCTATCTTGGCATATTTTAACCTTTTAAGGTTTCTTGTCAAGACGAAGTTGGATTAAGACTAATTAACTCCTAAAAGTATTTACAAGGCTTTTGAATTTACCATATCTGAAAAAGGAACATAGTGAAGTCAACTATAAATAGTTGAAGAGGCTTTATTTGATTATGAAGTCAGATCAGCAGCTTCTTCTAAATTATTTAGCTGAGAATAAGGAAAGATTGAGAATTCATATTTCAGAGATCATAAAGGATACTTCTATTCCTGAAGAAAAAATTAAAAAACAATTACTTGAGCTAACAAAAACTAAACCAGAAATAGGAAAATTTGATTACCCAACTGGTTGGCTTGAGAGACCTGAATCCCCAAGAGATCAAACTCAATCTATTAGATTAGCATGGGCCTTTTTTATTATGGGTTTAATACTCCTATTGTTTGGTCCCATTATCGGTTTGTTGAATTTCACTGACAATCAGTGGATAATCCTACTTTTAATGACTATTTCTTTCCTAGGGTTTTGGATACTCTTATCTTCTATTATATACCTACTAAAACTATATCGTAATGTAAAAGATTCTGAATTAACGGTTTTCGCAACGTGGCGCAGGTTAAAACCATAGAAAACAGAATGAATTTGAGATAGAATAAAACCAATTGTAAGACATTTTAATCATGAGAGCGAATTCCAGTTGCTTTTTGGGGATTTTTTTCTTGTTTATATTTGTAAAACTTCTCAGAAAGCTCTTGAATCTGCAGGAGAATTTCGTTCTTATTCAATGAGGTAAATTGATAATCGTTTATCAGAAGTTTTCCATTGCTAATCACATAGCGAATTTCATTCCCATTCGCAGCCCAAATTAAATTTTCTACAACATTATCTAAGCGTGTTGGTGTTAGATTTGGAACCGTTAAGTCTACAATCACAACATCAGCTAATTTACCTGGATCTAATGAGCCCGTATTAAATCCGAGGATTTGTGATGGAATTGTAGTTATTCGCTCTAGAACATCCTGAGCTGTCATTAAAGTGGCATCTTGATGGGTTGCTTTCTGATATTGAGATGCCACACGAGCAGCGTTAATTATATTCTGATTATCAGCGCTTCCAGACCCATCTGTTGAAATAGCGAACTTAATTTTCCTTTTTTTGAACTCTTGAAGGGGAGGTATACCTGATCCAAGAATCGTATTTGCTAGAGGATTATGAACAACCATTGTTCCAGTCTGAGAAAGAATTTGGAGATCATTTTCCGTATTATGTACCTGATGTCCAACAAATGTTTTGTTGTCAAGAAAACCAATGGAATGACCATACTCGATTGGAGTCATTCCGTATTCTTCTGTGAACCACTTTGTTGTGGCTGGTTCCTCGCTACTATGAATATGAATCAAGGTATTATGCTCACGAGCCCAATCTTTCAAAGCTTTTAGGAGCTCTGGTCCGTTTGAAAAAAATTGATCTGGCCCAGGAATAATTTTGATATTTGGTGTATTTTTATACTTCTGAAAGAGTTCTTCAATTCTCTCTACTGCAACCGTGGCTGGTTCATCCAGAATTCTCGGGTCATAATGTCGGTCTTGAGATCCAACAGCAATCATAATTTTAGTACCAGCCATTTGATTTGCTTCGACTAGTTCATCCACATGGTACTTATTGAAATTACAATGATGAACCAGGGCAGTGGTTATTCCATGTTGTAGGTCATCAATTCGTGCTTTAAGATATGTAATCAAATAAGGTGATCTTCCAAAATGTTTGGTTAAGTTTTTACCCTCATTATGTAAAAATCCTGTGTAGAAATTGACTGCTGAGTCCAACCACGTTGTCAAAGGAACATCTTTAGCTATTCCAATAATAGGGGATTCATGATCGTGGCCATGGGCTTTAACAAAACCGGGAATAGCTACTCCATTTATCTGTGGAACCTTGCTTGCTTCAGATATTTGTGATTCTGAACCAATTATCTTAAGTTCTGATCCATAACTGTTTAAAATTTCTTGTAACCTCTGTTCATTGAATTCTCCGATTTTTTTGATATATTCCCCTTCGATAAAGATTATTCCGTCTTCAATTCGGGTATCTCGTCCGATTTTATCGGAAAGAGGCAAAAGAAATTTGGTTCTGAGCAATTTATACTTCATAAATCCACTAACCTTTACTAAACCTCACTTTTAGTAATGATGTTTTTATTTCTCTCCTACAATAAAATAGAAAAAATGTTGAAAAAGGTTGGGATCCTTACTTCATAAACAAGTTGAATAGAGAATGGATCTCATTATAAAAAATGGAACCCTTGTAGACAATAACGGATGCTATCAAGCAAACTTAGCCATCGCAGAAGGAAAAATTAAAGCGATTTTTTTGGGTAACAAATATTTTCAGGCTGAACAAATTATCGACGCTAGTAAAAAAATGGTTTTTCCTGGAGTGGTTGATCCACATGTCCATTTCCAATTACAAGATTTAGGAAGGATCATCTCAACTGACACCTTTGCATCTGGTACCCAAGCTGCTGCCTGTGGAGGAGTTACTACGATAATCGATTTTGCGGATCAAACCAGAGGAAAATCTCCTCTGAAAGGTTTTTATGAGCGTAAGAAGGATGCTGATTCCCAGGTAGCTATTGATTATAGCCTTCATGTTTCAAAAACCGATACTGAATTCCTCGATGAGATCCCCACCCTTATTTCTGAAGGTGTGACAAGTTTTAAATTTTTTACCACTTATAGCTGGCGAAATCTTAACCTTAACGATGCAGAACTATTAAAATTGTTTAAAGAGGTTAAAAAATGCAGGGGGATGGTTATGGGCCATTGTGAAAACGATTCTATGATAATTAATTATAGAAATGAGCTTATTCACGAGGGAAAAATAGATCCTATATTCCACGCTTATTCACGTCCTCACATTGTTGAGGAGGAAGCTATTCAGAAGGTTCTTTTATTTGCCAAAAAAACAGGTGTCCATCTTCATATAGCTCATATAACTACCAAAGAGGGGAGTGAGTTACTACATAAAGCAAAGCGACAGGACTCAATCGTAACGGGAGAGACATGTCCGCATTATTTATTACTAAATGAAGGGGATTATAAAGGATCTGAGGGATATTTGAATTTAATGTCACCACCCCTACGGCACACAAAAGATCAACAAGCCCTAATTAATCGAGTGACTGATAATACCATTGATTTTATTTCAACAGACCATTGTGAATTTTCACGAGCGAGCAAAGGAAACGGGAATTTACCATTTCATCAAGTTTTGAACGGAATACCAGGAATTGAGACTTCTTTGTCTTTAATGCATGATCTCCTAATTAATAAGTATAAGATAACTTATCCTCATCTCGTTACCTTGATGTCAAGTGCACCCGCTAAGATATTTGGCCTTTATCCTCAAAAAGGAAGTCTAATGGTCGGAACAGACGCCGATTTGGTAATTTTTGACCCACTTTTGGAAAAGCGAATCAGACCTGAAACACTTCATTATTCCATCGATTGGAACCCTTATACCGACATGAAAGTTATTGGATGGCCTATTATGACGCTTCTCCGAGGACATATTCTTTGTGAAGATGGAGACTTTGTTGGCCCCCCGAATGAAGGGAAATTTTTGAAACGTTCTCATAAAACACAATTTGAAAGATAAAAAGACTTATCTGACCACTGATATTTAGCTAAGTTTCACTATAAATAGGAGTAATTACTGGTTTTGAACGTTGCCATTCATATTGTACTTTTGTTGAATGTTTCGTTTGAACTTGGTAATCAGGTAATGCAGGATTGAATTCCTCAATCTTTGAGATGATATAACGAATGGTGTGATTTCCAATATTATTTAATGCCACATCAACGACAATCCAGCCTCTAGTTGGAGAAAAAATCTCTCCCCATGCATGAGCTTCTGGTGTGTCTCCTTTTAGAATATAATAACCTGTTAATCGCCGACTTGGAATCCCCCGTAAACGTGCTAAAGTTATTAGGAGGTCAGTAAATTCGTCGCAATCGCCAATTGTTGACAATATTGCTTGATAAGCTCCTAATCTTTCTTCTTGCCTTTCACGGTGTTTTATTTTTGACCTGATATAGCGACATGCAAATTGAATCCACTTGGAAAGATCCTCTATTCTAAACCATTCTTCTCCCTTTAAATCCAAAATTGAGGGAGATTTTACTGGCCAGTAGTTTGAACTCTCACGATATTTATCTTTTAGAATTTGAGGGATTTCTGATATTTCTCCCCATTCGCTTCTTAGACTCACTGAAGAAGTGATAGGAAAGACGGAAACGCTTCTATCCAGCAAAATTTTCCCTTTCGTGTGGACTTTCTGTTGATAGAGGTAATAAGAATTGATCCCCTTTGATTTAATTTTACAGTGTAATGGAGTTTCATGAAGATATACGGTTTGACGGTAATTAGGATAGTGAAAAAACTTTAACCGAATAATCGGGGAACCTGCATTGGCTCGGTACATCAGGTGCTCTTGATGATGGATTTTCCAGCCTTGGATTTGTATTGAATTGTCCGTCAGGATAAAGAACTCCCAAGGAATCTATGTATTAGCTCTTAATGTATGTTATTCTATTTCAATTAAGACTAGCCGATTCATCTGGTTACTCTATCCTGGATTATATTTTTATTTTGGATCGGCCCGAGGAAAAACCTCCACATCTTTAGAAAAACGGATTGCTCGCCATTATACCAATCAAAAGAAAATCTTCTGGCATATAGATCATCTTACTTCCCATCCCAATTCAAAAATCCTAAATACATACTATTCCACCTCTTCTAAGATGACAGAATGTCAGGCTCTCAAAGAATTTGTACAAAAATCTCAATACATAAATGTTATTCCACACTTTGGCTCATCTGACTGTAAATCGAAATGTGGAGGCCATCTCCTATTCGTTTCAAGTAACCAAGACAGAATTACTGAATTTACTAGATATTTTCATCAAAAAAAATGGAATGACGCTCTATTTGAATCTATTTTTAAGGAAAATACAACATCAGCTTTAAATTGATATACTACTACACGTTTACCAACAATATATCTTTCGAATATTTTGTAAAATTTTGGCCAATCTTATATTCTAGCTTCAACAAAATTTCTTAAATCATCGAATCTATTAATCCTAACGAGGTATTAAATTGCCCTGGCCTTTTGGGAAGAAGAAGAAAAAAGAAAAAAAATTCCCTGATCCACCTTCATTTTATGAACAGAGGGAGAGGGAGAAGGCTAAGAAGACGCAGCCAAAAACCCCTCCACCACTTCCTACTCCAAAGCAACAGGTTTTAGAGGAACCTCCAAGACAACAGGTTTTAGAGGAACCTCCAAGACAACAGGTTTTTGAGGGACCTCCAAGACAACAGGAGCTAGAAGGGCCTCCTAGGCTCCCTGGCCAAGGCCTTACCGGCCCTCCGAATCTCCCCCCACCTCCACCTCTTACTGGAAAAGTTCCCGCCCAACCCCGTCAAAAACCTGCTAAAGAACCAGTCCCGTTATTTGATGATAATCTCGCAAGTGAAATTCATGCTGAATTACGACAAAGAGATTTTGGTTCAACGATGAAAAAAGCTCCTGAACGAAGAGCAGTCTCTCTCTCAAGTGATGACCTAGCAAAGCAGCATTTCCACAGCGCCAAGCAAGAATACGTCGAGGCGGGGAACAAACATCTAGAATTGAATTTCTTCGACAATGCTGCCATTAATTTTGGCTGTGCGATCCTCTGTGATTTAGTAGGGGAAGGAATCGAAGAAGCTCGTAATACAATGTTAAATCTTGGTTCTACTGTTCCTTCCTCGGTTGCAGAGAATAAATTTTTTGATAGCGTCAGACTTCTCCTTGAAGCTGTCAGGACAAAAAATCATACTTTTCTGACTCGCGCTGAAAAGCTTATAAAAAAGAATATGGGACATCTCTATCCCGAGGATGTTGCTATGGTCGAAAAGGCTCTTAAAACTGCTAGAACATACTTTGGTTATTGAGTAACACAGCTTTTATAAGAGACCAGATTGTCTTAGTAATTCTTTACATTCATCACTTTTTTGATATTCAAGTTTAACTCCATGAGATCTTAAGAAATCTTCAGCACCTATAATTGTCGTATTATCAGCAATCACTACTTTTGGAATTTGTAGATAAACAATGGTACCAGAACACATCTGACAAGGGGAGAGTGTGGTATATAAGACGGATCTTTGATATTGTTCAGGTAATAATATTCCTGTGTTCTCTATAGCATCCATTTCTGCATGTAGAATAACACTCCCCTTTTGATTACATTGATTTCTTCCTCGGCCGACAATCTTTCCATCAAGGACTAAAACTGATCCAATCGGTAGACCATTTTCTTCAAAACCCAGTTTAGCTTCTTGAACTGCAGCCTGCATGAACTCATCCATTTTATCTTCATCTCTGAAACGTTATCATCTTATTACTTTGTAACGAATGTACCATTGAGAATCTCGTTCAAATATCAAAATCCTGCCATTGTAAGCGCCATAATTGCCTTTTGAACGTGTAGACGGTTTTCTCCAACATCATAAATGCATGATCGGGGACCAGATGCGATTTCATCTGTGACCTCAGAACCTCGATCGATGGGCATTGGATGGGTGAAGATACCATTGTCAGTCAGGGCCATCTTCTCTGTATCACAGATCCACTCTGGAAATTTCAGTGCTTTATCGATTTCCTGTTGTTTTAAAAATTCACCATCTTTGTAAGCCTCAGGACTCATCCAATGACGTGAATACACAACATGAGCCCCTTCGTAACCCTTTTTAGGATGATTAATTGTTTCAAAACTTGCATCATGCTTATTACAGTTCTGTTCCGTCCATTTAATAACTTGAGGATCAAGATCGAATCCTTCAGGCGAAGCGACAGTGACATCCATTCCATACCGAGAACCAATAAGCATGGCCTCTTGAACAGAGCACCATGAACGTGCCAGAGCTCCATGGCCCCAGGTGATCAATAATTTCTTCCCTTTCAACGCACGCCAGTCTGGCGGGTAGTCAGTGCCTTTATTGAACCATTCAGACCAACCCATGACATCAGCAAGCCCTTGACAGGGATGATATTTGTCGTGGGCCATCGAAATGATAGGGATTGATGCCCATTTAGCGTATTCCCGAAGAAGATCTTCTCCTTGCCCATAAGCTCCAACTTTATCCTCGAGGATTCTTATCCCCAGACCATGTGCGTAACGTGACATGATTTGGGCAGCATCTTCGACAGTTTCCCCTGCAGTCTTCTCTGTTTTTAGACGCATTGCTTTTGGTTCAAGAAACTGAGCATGCCCTCCCAATTCCGTGGCAGCGACTTCAAAACTCTGTCTTGTTCGCACGCTAGGATTATAAAAGAACATAAAAAAGGTTTTATGTTGTAACAAACCAGTATACTTAGGGGAATACCGTTCCCGCTTCATTCTCCCTGCTAGATCAAGTACTAAGTCCAGTTCGTGTTTTTCCCAATCTTGAGTGCATATTAAATCTCTTCTATATAAATCTGAAAATTTCATTCCTGTGACTCTCCTATTGTTACGGAACAATTGTAGTTCCTGCTTCTTCATCTAGAGCTGCTGCTGCAAGTTCAGGGTTGGTTATTACCACCTTTTTCCCTCCATCTTTTAGAAATCGAATCGCAGCCTTCAATTTCGGTCCCATTGATCCTTTTAATTTATTACCAAATACTCCTTCCTCTAAATACTTTTCAACCTCTGTTACGGTCATTCTATCGACCCCTTGCTGCTGTGGTGTTTTATAGTGAAGATAAACTTTGTCAGTATCAGTTAATATAGCGAATGCTTCTGCTTTAGTATCAATAGCTAATCTTTCTCCTGCTAAATCCTTATCAATGACAGCTTCAACACCAGTAATTGTCCCATCGGAATTTTTAATGACAGGAATCCCTCCTCCACCACTGGCTACTACGATAAATCCAGCTTCTAATAAATCATTAACCTGATCTTTTTCATAAATTTCAATTGGATCGGGAGACGGGACAACCCGACGATATCCTCTTCCAGCATCCTCGATGATAGTAAAGTCAGGATGTTCTTCCTTAATTCGAGTGACTTGTTCTTCAGTATAGAAAGGTCCAACGGGTTTTGTTGGATTTTGAAAAGCAGGATCATCTTTTGAAACGACTACTTGTGTTATAATTGTTGCCACTTTGATTTTCTTAGTTGGATCTAGCCTGCTGGGGGGACCCTCTGTGACTAGGAGGTTACCGAGAATATTTTGAATTAAGTACCCTATCTGGCCCTGGGTCATCGATCCACATACATCCATTTTGAGAGAAGGGCGGTTATAAGGAGAATGAGAACCCGCTTCCATTTGGAGCATAAGATTTCCCACTTGAGGCCCATTACCATGCGTTATCACAATTCGCCATTTAGGAATGACTTTCATGATTTGTTTTGCGGTTTCTGTGACATTTTCAATCTGTTCCTCTAGTGTTCCTCTCTGTTTCCCCTTGATCATGGCATTTCCACCAAGTGCAATGACAACTAGTGGCTTGAGCATTTTGATTCCTCAATCTGATGTAAAGTAGACTGTTATTGATCCGCTTTTAAAGGATTAATACCCACCATTAACAAGCAATAAGATCCCTTTATCAACAAGTTTCAAGAAAGGTTAGATCTAACTGAAAAAGTAATTTTGATCAAGTCTTGCAGAGATTGCTAACAAAAACAGAAGGAATCCAACAAAATGATTAGACTTTTTGTCACTATAATAGGAGCATTCAATATGTTTGCTAGTATAAGCGGATTAGTATACTACACTATTAGCATTATTCAGCGAAGAAACATAACAAGGAATCTTAGTTTTCTTATTTATTCCTTATTTTATTTCTTGAATTTTTGGCTAAACATGAGTTTGCTAGTTGGATTTAATTTTCCTACATTCTTTGGTTCTTCATTTACAGATCAGGAAATTGGAATAATGGTTGGAGTAACACAATTTTCAAATTTAGTGGGGATTTTGAGTTTTTTAATCCTTGCGGTCGCATTACAATTGGAACTGGCTGAACCAAAGACTTCAATTAAGAGAATTTGGTTCCTTTTGGTATTTTTTGGGATTATAACATTTATCCTATACTTATTCATAGATTATAGAATTGAAACCTTTGATAATGGATTCCCTCTGATAGTTTACACTCCTTCATGGGTTGTGAATTTTAGTACATTCTTTATCATTGTTGTAGGGATTTGGTATGGTATTCAAACGATTAATGATTATAGGAAGAATTATCGGAAAGAATACAAGCCAAGTGGATTTCATTATTTGTTTTTGAGTGTCTCGTTAATTTCTTTTCTCATTCTCATTTTTTCTATTATTCTTCGTCTAGCTCTACCCCTTACCGCAGATTACCGAGGACTAGTGTTTGCACTTGTCATGGCTACATTGGTCGTTTTTCCATCTCTCCGTTGGACATATATTGAACAATATCGTCATCGCGTCATTGAAGCTGAACGAAATACGTTGATTGATGTGATCAACCATGATTTGTCTAATATTGCCCAAATTATTATGGCTGTTTTAGAATCATCAACTGTCAGTGGAAAAGAGCTGGAAGAAATTGAGAAAAAATTAATCTTAAATCAAGTCATTCGAATGAACGAATTGATCGAAAAATCAAGAAAATCAGTCAGATCTAGTGTTATAAGAAGATTTGACACAGCTGAAAGGTAAATATCGAATCAACTTAAATATATTCAGTATAATTGGAGATTGAGTGATGGGCCAATTATGGAATATCGACTATTAAAGGAGAAAGAAATTAACCAATTCAGTGACCTTGACCGAACAGAAACTATCGAATACATATATCACCATAAGCTGGGTAAGCTAGAACTAGTAAAAGAATTCTGGGAGATTCCAAAATGGAGCCAAAACCAAGTACACGAACACGTTTCCACACTTAATGATATAGATCGAAAGGGAGGATTCATCTTTGGTGCTTTTGTCGGATCAACTCTTGTTGGGATTATTTCATTAGAAAACGAATTTATTGGGAGAAATAAAGACCACTTGAACCTTGCGGGCCTTTGGGTAAGCAAGGATTACAGAAAACAAGGGGTGGGAAAAACCCTAGTCCAGTTAGTAAAGGAAAAAGCAAAAGAAATGGGAGCAAGGAAGCTCTATGTTTCCGCAACTCCCTCAGAAAATACGGTCCATTTTTACATGAACAGAGGATTTACCTTAGCTAAGGAAGTAAATGAGAGATTGTATGAATTGGAACCTGAAGATATTCACATGGAATGTTTGCTAACCTCTGATAGGACATAACTAGAGAAAATCCTCTTTACAGCTAAGGAGTCTTGCTATCATACGTAAGTAAACTCTCGCTTTTGGAAGAACGGATTGTCAAAGATAAATATCGTCAGAGCTATAAGAGCGGCGGCAATTATAGCCATACCTAAAAATTCTTGCATTAGATTTGAAGTGAGCCCGCCAGTCTCAATTACTTTATTCATGATCCTTCCACCATCTAGATAATGGTAAAAAGAAGCTTCCCGAAGTAGAGTGGCTAAATCTGGATCTGAAGCTGTAACTAACCCTCCTATAGTTTTAAGAAGGTAAGATCCTCCGACAAACAAACCTCCAATCGCAAGAGTTTTTCCTGCATCCATAAGGATGACAGAGATTAGAATGACGACACAAGTCATAGTAAGGTAAAGAAGCCATTTCCCTACAAGAGCTAAGAAGAACGCCTCAGCTCCATGAGGTTGGAGCTCGACTCCTACAATTGTGGCTCCTACAATAGTTATACCAGCAGAAAATACAGGAAACGAAAACGTAACAGTAATAAAAGCAAATATCTTTTCCAAAATAAAACGCCATCTGGGAACTGGGAAACTTAACATAAAGTCCAATGTTCCACTCGCTACCTCTTGGTTGACTATTTGGATTCCAAAAAGCAAAATGAGTGCCATAAAAAAGATATCAGATACAGTAAAGATTTCCATTGCTAAAAATCCTTCAACCGATGTGAGATCGGCTCCTTCTGGGAGTAAAGCCTTATAAAAGGGTTGTTCTAGTAGATCTCCAAAACCTGCCACATATTCTTCAAAAGACGGCCAAAGTGCTACCATCAACAATGATAAACCCGTCAAGGCAAGTATTGGTAAAAACCAAATGAGCCAATTTTTTTGTATTTGCTTAATATAAATTGATAACATTTTCATTCCTCCTTTGCTAAATCTAATTCATCTTTATAATAAGTAAGGAAGATCTCTTCCAAACTACTATCTTCTAAAGTCATCCTCTTAACACGCCGTGTAGTAACAAATTTAAGAAGATCATTTACGTCCTCTTTCACCCTTATGAGAAAATTCCCATCCTTCTTCTCAACACTAGTTACATTTGGAATAGTCTGGAAATCTGATATTTCTGGAACGTCCCCCTCTGCAAACTCAACGTTCATTGTTTGTATAGCTTTTTTCCGTAACTGTTTGACAGTTTCAACAACAATAATTCTTCCTTTCCTGATAATACCAACCCGGTCACAGATAGCTTGTACCTCTGCTAGATTGTGACTTGATAGAAAGATTGTTTTGCCGTTATCTCTCATCTCACGTAGTAAACTATGAAACCTGCTAGCCATCAAGGGGTCCAGACCACTAGATGGTTCATCAAGGATGAGAAGGTCAGGATTAGAAGAGAGAGCGACAATGATCACTACTTGTTGACGGTTACCAGAAGATAAGTTTCTGAATCTCTGAGTGAGGTCTACTTTGAATACAGATTTTAGTTTTTTAAGGAATGCTTTATCAACCGGGCGAAACTTAGCAAAATAATTAATTAACTCGTTTCCTGTGAAATTCCCATAAAGATCTACTTCACTAAGAATATGGCCAATACTTTTCTTAATTTTTATGCCATCTTTGCGATAATCTAAACCATTAATCTTAATTGTTCCCGACTTGATGGTTAAATAACCTAGAATAGAACGGATGGTGGTAGTCTTCCCCGCGCCATTTGGCCCGAGAAATCCAAAGATTTCTCCCTTCTTAACAGAGAAGCTCGCGTCATCTACTGCGATGATCTGACGACCAAACCTTCGGGAACCTAATTGAAATTCCCTTCCATATATCTTGGTTAAATTCCGAACTACGAGGACATCGGAGGCTTTAATTGCGTTACTCGCCATATTATCACCGACAAAAGCATTAAGTTGAACTGACTACATTCAAGTTTGCATTGTTTGAACAACTTGTGAAAAGTATAAAAAATTTTGCATTACATATGGGTAAACTAAAATTAGTGCATTATGCAAGCCATGATTCCTTTTTGAGCATGTAACCTATTTTCTGCCTGATCAAAGATGATAGATCGTGGTCCATCAGCAACTTTGTCATCTACTTCCATTCCTCGATCTTGGGGGAGACAGTGCATGTAGTATCCGCGTCCTCTCTTGGTGACATCCATTAATTCAGTTGTTGTCTTCCAGTTTGTGTATTTGTTCATGATATCTGGCATAATTTCAGGTTTTGCAGGTCTTACTCCCTCAATTCCATGTGCCTCTAACACTCCCCAGCTCTTGGGATAGACAAAATCTGCGTCTTCAAACGCGGTTTTCATATCCCGTTCTATTTGAAAAGTTCCTCCGTAAATGTTGCAGTGTTCCTCTACTTTTTTAATGATATCTGGATGTAAATCGAATTCAGGGGGACAAGCTAGTGTGAGATCCATCCCAAACATCGAAGGGGCAAGGACTCCTGTTTGGGGTACTGCCATTGGTTTCTGCCCAGCGGAATATGCCCAACTCATAACAAACTTCTTTCCTTGTAATTTGTTGAAATCATGACTGCATTTCTCGTATATGGTCATGATATCCGCCATTCCTTGGCAAGGGTGATACACATCAGATTCCATATTGATGATTGGCTTTTTGCTCCAATAAGCAAAGTTTTCTTGAATTTGTTGCCCTTTCCCATACATCCAGTTACATTTACTACCGTAGATACGAATAGCAATGGCATGACCCATCCGAGACAGGACTCTCGAGACATCAGATACCCTTTCAGTTTCATATGCAATCTCATCACCTGGTAACGCGGGGGTATAAATAGCTCCTGGTTGAAGAAAGTGAGCATGCCCACCTAGTTGTGTCATCCCCGCCTCAAATGAGTTTCGGGTTCGAAGAGAATCATTATAAAATATCATAAATAATGTGCGACCAGGGAGGATGTGTCGGTGATCTTCATAAGCTACAAAGCGCTTCTTTAAATCAATACCAACAAGTAGCATGGTCTCGATTTCTTCTCGTGTAAAATCAATCATTGTGAGGAAATCTCGCCCTTTCAAATCTTCTGTAGTTACCATAATAATCATTCCTTTTATAAAAATGTCATAAATTCCAATTAGAGGATTACCAAGCCTCTGAAAATGGCTTTTAGGTATAGTACCCTTTGAAGGGTATTGTTCAAATTTTTTGTGAGAGTTTCTAATAGGATTGGTGAGAGAAATAATCACACCATTAACAACATATTCTCATTGTTTGTTATCATTTGGAGCGCAACAAGAAGGAGAAGAAAAATAGCCTTGTGAGACCTCCAATAATGATGTTTCTGTTGTCCAAATTGCGTGCCAATGGTTTGTATTCCAGTTGGAGATCGTTAACAAAATTTTGTAATCAACCATAAGGAAAAAGCAATTACAATTGATTGCCTGAAAACCAAATGGAAATTTCTGTGTTGGAAGCTTTTGGTGATAAAAACCAAGAGATAGGTTGGAGATCCTCTCCTGGGCCTGTGTGATAGATTTCTCAAGAGGAATAAACATTTCTTCGTTTGGCATCATTAATGTAACGCTTGAAGTCGCCTCATCGATTAATCGTCTTGCATGGTTGAAGATATTAGATTTTCCTTTTATTATATAGGCAATTTTTGGCGATTCTTCGTGATCTTGATAAATAGGCACAAGCAATTCTATTAATCTATCTATGGAAGCCATTCTTTTAGTATATTCTGTTTTAAAAATTGTTCGTAAATTCTCCATGGCTTCAACCGGGTGAATAGCAATGAATTTCTTCGGTACCCCCTCTTGAAGAATGATCAAGCCTTTTTTCTGTAAATTGTCCATAGTCCGATAAATCTTGCTGTCAGGGATTCCCGTTTTTTCAACTAATTTACTCGCAGTTGCAATTTCTAATGGTAATAAAGCGATATATGCCTTTGATTCGTTTTTAGTTAATTTTGCTTCCATTAGGTCATCAATTAATGTTTTTTCTGGTCGAATATCTCCAAGCACAGCCTCTCTCAGAGGTTTTGTCATTCTCATTTCTTCCTTTATTCTACTTACCCTTGGTAGGAGAGATTTAAAAATCTTACTTTTGAGGGTGTTAATCGGTGTTTCATGCAATGAGTCGTTTCAAGGAAGAAGTAAAAAAGAGTTATGCTAATGCAATAAATAAACATCTTCAAACAAAACTCAATGAACAAGCTAGTTGTTGTTCTCCGTCATCAGCGTCAGGAGAAACCAAAAATTTAACACAAAGTGATTGTTGTCCTCCTACAGCAGAAACGAAAAATAGTTCTACCATCCCTAGTTTTGGATGTGTAATTAATCTCGCTCAGAAAGCCAACATTCAACCTGGGGATATTGTTATTGATCTTGGTAGCGGCGCTGGTCATGATTTATTTCAAGCTGCAGATCTTGTAGGTCCAAATGGAAGAGCAATCGGAATTGACTTTACTCCTGATATGATCATTGCAGGGATGAGAGCAGCAATGGAGAAGGGCTATTCTAATGTTGATTTTCGGCTTTCAGACATTGAGCATGTCGATATTCTTCCAAATAATTTTGCAGATGTAATTATCAGTAACTGTGTGATTAATCTCACGATGGATAAAGGTGCCGTCTTTAAAGAAGCTTTCAGAATTCTTAAACCTGGAGGACGACTGGTTGACGCGGATATCATTGCTGCCACCCCATTACCTTCTGAAATTACTAAGGATCCTGAAGCATGGTGCTCTTGCTTAGGTGGAGCATTAACAGAAGAGGGATATAGTGAAAAAATCAAAGAAGCTGGTTTTGACGAGATTAAAGTTACGATATACAGTGATTTTAAGTATTTGAACAACCAATTCTCAAATGGAATTTTAGAGGCTCAGAAACCGCTAAAATAAATAATTCATTAATCGTTTACAACTGGCTAATTTTTTTTTTGAATTTAGCAATTTTTTTTTCTTTCCTAGTTATTTTATTTTGAGTTCACTTATTTTCCTGAGTTTTAGGAGAATAATACATAAAAATCTTATTTAGATATTATTTTTCAGTAAGAATAATTCAAAGGAAATTAGCAGAGATGTCTTCGAAAAATCAAGAAAAACCTAAAGATTCGAAAACATCATCAATTCTAATGAGAAAACCAAAGAAAAATCAAATAACTTTTGAACCATTACCTGTTACCAAAATTCTTTTTTTAGCTCTATTAAAAAAGTATCCTAATTCCTCTGGATACGATTTAATGCAAAGGGTGAGAGAATTTTCAAACAATCTCATTGAAATTCAATCAGGGTCAATTTATCCAACCCTACGAGACCTAGAGAAACTAGATTTAGTTACGTCTGAACAGCAATCTAAAGGACGGAAACGCAGATTATATACTCTCACAGAGACCGGAAAAAGAGAGTTGTCTATTTTGGGTGGTTTATTACAGATTAGAATGCGCCTATTGATGAAACCTCTTCTAGAACTAATTGAAAGTGACTGAATGTGGTAAAATCATCCTCCATCAACCATTATCCTTTTTAATATAATTTTTTATCTAAAAGAAGGTTCTCAAAGCAGATACATTCTGAACTATCCCTCAATAACGAATAGCTAGGTTTTAAGAGAAAATTATTTATATGTAGATAATCTACATGTTGATTATCAACATGTTAATTGCTTACATGTTAAAGAGGTTTGAAATTGTCAATGCAAGAAGAAGAATTTTCTGATTCTACCCGAATGGTTGTTGTGGTTTTGGCAGTTGTTTTTGGCCTTTTCACCGCAATTATTGGTACTTTAATAACCCAATTTAATTTGAATGCAATGCTAGAAACGATTATTCCCCTTATTCCCTCTGATCCACATCTTAAGACCGCCCCATTTTTCATTTCCGTCTTTGTTAACATTCTTCGGGCCATCAGTGTAGTCGCGGGTATCACTCTCGTCATTATTGCGTATCCCCTTTGGAAAGGGGAATCTTGGCCTTATCCTATTGCAGTTAGCTGTATCTCTCTACCCACAATCTTCAGTGTAATAGTGACACTCCCTTATATTGTTCACGTTGGATTCCCACCTCCTTCTGCAATCATTCTTATCGTTGGTCTAGTGACATTCTGGGTATTTTTGTGGTTAAAAAAAGGTGACCAACTTGAAAAGATTGCTCGTCTCGTTGTTTTCACCCTGATGGGGGTGACTGCTGGCCAGATTAACGTCCTTGTTATGCATGGGGCAAAAGCTATTTTTGAAACAGAATTTAACATAACTGATCCATCCATTATTGATCCAAAAAATGCTATCTTTGGATTAGGATCACCAATGAACTTCATTGCCTTTACGATGTTGCTTATCGCCATACCCTTACTAATTGCACGTAAAAAATCTGGTTGGTACTTAGGTTTGATTGCAGGAACAACAGTGGTTTTCATTAATATTCCAACTCAAATCATTAGATGGCAGGTTTCTGGTGATTTCTCCTTCATAGCTGCAGGAGTGTTCGGATTATTACTTGTGATCTCGCTCCTACTTCCAGTCTTCAGGAAGAGATTAATTGGAACTTAGTAGAATGAAATCATTCGAAAACTTTCACTTTCTAAGAATTAATGAAAACACAATGTCTGCCATATCTCCCTTTCTTTCTTTTTCTGGTTATTTGTAGGAATAGTCATTTCTTCAATCTTCTGAATAACAAGCTTAACATGGAAAAATAGCCTTTTTTACCTTTTTTGCCACTTTCTGTTAGTATAAATACTATAGTGTAATAAACATCTATGAAACTGTAAAATTTAAAATTCATCATAGTAATCTTTACAGTTTATAACTCCGTTATCATCCATTTTTATGTCGTTTATGTGATTTCTCTGGTGAATTTCATGAATAATTCCATAATTAAAGATAAAGATAACTTCGAGGGTAAGATTCGTTCAATAAATACAAATACTGATTCAAAAAAATTAGCAGAATTTTTCAACGCGATTGATGATCTATGGCCTGGAACATGGACTCAAGGAATCAAGTATGATGAAAAACGTGCTCAAGAATTCATTGAAAAAAGAAAAGCTCTCAAATGGTTCGTCGCTTATGATCCTCACGATCGTTTGGTCGGACTTTGTTCAGTTCATAGACGCATGGAAGAACCAAATGTCTCCTACATAGGTATCTTAGGTGCTCATCCAGAAGTTCTAGGAAAAAAATACGGAAAACATCTCCTTCTCGCTGCTGTTGATTTTAGTGTGAAAAATGGGGATATTCGGCAAGATTTACACACTTGGCCATCAAATATGAAAGCAGTCCCCCTTTACAAAAAGATTGGCCTTCAATGGGTTCCTGATACGTCTGTCTATATGCAGAATTATATTCCGGTTATCTTGCAGAACTCCTTTTGTAAACCGTTTTTTGAAAAACATCCTGATTGGTATCTTGATCAGAAACGTGATATCACCCAGGCTCCTGATGAGCAGACCCTAGGATTGATGAAAGTTTTTTATTATCGTTTTGAAAAAGGTGAAGACTTCCTTGAGGTTATCATTGATCGTTACAGTCGATCCATTGCTGGCATTACCAGAAAAATAGATGGTGAACTAATTAGTATAACCTTACAGCAAAAAGATCATGATGTCCTTGCTGGAATTGAACATGACATTTCTTTGGTCATAAAAAATGAAACCAATAAAGAGCTTTCAGTTATTATATCTATGGAGGGGTCTGAGGAAATCAGTGTGAAAGCGAGTCAGGAGATCTTAACAGTTCCCAAGGGACGCAAGATCCTTGAAATCACTTATATTGTTGATGATATCACTTCTGATACTGATATTCAAAGAAAGACTCCCAGTATTAAAAGTCAGATTATTATAGACGGGGAAATTCTTACATTAGAGGTAGGCATGAAAGTTCGTCAGATTATTGATATCATGATTTCTGATCGGGTTTGGTGGAGGCCTTCTGGGAAACAGGCTATTTCGATACACGTACAGAATCGGTCGAAAAAACCTATTGAAGGTGAACTTGTGTTCTGGTCGATTAATGAGATTGATATCCTATCTCCTATTATCCCAATTAAGCTAGCTCCTGAAGAGAATATTGGGGTGAATACTCAAGTTGAAATTCCCGCAAATGATACTGACATCTTTACAACTCTATATTGTCAGGTTAAGATGGGGGATGTTAAGAGTAGAGTATTCGAACTCCCAATCTTCCTTTCCAATAACCAAGGATTAGCAGCTGGTATTCAACAAGATAAAAAGTGTGTTATCATCCAAAATCAGTACATTCGTGGTATTTTGAAACTAGAGGGAGCCAGTGCTGACTTTCGTACTCCTGATGAGACTCTAATGGGAGTTGGCCTTCGTACGCTTGATTATGGGCCCCCTTTTGGTTTTAGTGAATTCAATCAAGCCATATTTAATCCAAAAATCATTTATAATAGGAATTCTATTCAGGTTAGACTCTCAAGAAGAGGTCAATCAAAAGGAGAATTATTCTTCCATCGAATTTTCGAATTGAAGTCAGGAGACTCTCATTTTGCTACATGGACGGAAGTACAAAATCTAGGAACTATTGATGATCAAATAACAACGATTATGGAACCACACTTCACCCATGGGATAAATATGCCTCTTGGGAAAACATATTTTGTCTTTGATAACCAGCTCGTATCTGGACCTGCGTTTTTATGGCCTGCAGGAAAAGGAGACTTACCTGAAGGTACTGAAAGATATGAACCATGGATTTACATACAAGTAGGAGAAGTTGGTTACTACCATATTTATGAAACACTTGAGACTAAAGCAGATCCTAGTCGTAATAAATTGTCATCCCTAGAAAAACAGATCCAAATCCCAGCTCTCTCCTCATCTAGTGGACCAAAAAGCTGGATTGGATGTGGAAAAATAGTTTGGAAGAGAGTTCGTGAACTAGCATACTATTTGAGTAAAAATCAAGTATTATCTCCACTCCAGCAGAATATTGAGCCAACACCATATCTCAGTGTTGATATTCCAAGAAGTCAATTGCTTATTGGGAATAAACTTTCTGAAGTCCAGATAACTTTGAAATCAATTCGTCTCATGCCTCTGAATGGTCGTTTAATCATCGAGGCACCTAAAGGATGGACAATTACTCCCAGTGAATTTGAAATCACAGATCTAAACCTGGAGAATTCCCAAGAGTTTAAATGCAAATTGGAATTACCCAAAAATGTTATCTTTGGGACATACAACCTAAAATTTGATGTCGAATGCCCTGAAAAGAGAGAAACAAAGCATATCCAATTTTTAGTTTTTGATGGCACAGAAAAGCCAGAAATTCTTGACCTTCCACCAGAATCAAATAAAAATCAGATCCTCGTGAAAAATAATACACTTGAAATTACGAGTTCAGGTGACTTTGCGGCTTGTTTAACTCAAATAAGGTGTGATGGTCACCCTTATTTACTTTCCAATTTTCCAACCTACTCTCCATCTATTTTTTTCTCAAAAGATCCTGGTGGAATGGTTAACTCGATTTTTCAAAGTGAATATGATGATTTGGAGGATCCATCTTACCTGAAAGAGAAGTATGTAGCTAAAAAAATTCAATCTCATCACTGGATTGGTGTCCAATATTCTGCAACTCTCCATGAAATAAAGTCATTAAAGGGATTGGTTGTTAAAATTGCATACGAGATATTAGGAGGAGACTCCAGTTTAATCCGTGTTAGAACAACGGTTTATAATCCTACATCTACTATGTTTCGATTCTTATCACTTAGTATCTTAAGTCCAGGGATTGATGGAAGTATAGAGAATATGGTTTCAAGATTTTCTACTGGTAGTGAGACTCCTTTTCAAATTTCAAGAGACAATCCAGTACCTATTTTTGGAGCTGGACCAAATGAAATGGCGTATTTAACGGTAGCAAAAGAAAATAACTCCCTTTCCATCATTAAAACATCTTCAAGATCAAAACTAATTTCCCTTGATGCTGGTAAAATGCTTCTAGGAGCTGGATTTCTTACTTACTGGTGTTTAGAGTCCAACCAGACTGATGAGGTGACCTACTTTCTCTCTCTAAATAGCAAGGAGAAATTTCTAAAGGATATTTCCCAGATTTTTTTTACAAACTAAGTAAAGATAATTTACCTAGCTCCTCTCTTTTTTAATTTCAACATATTCTTATATAATAACGACATTTTTTTAAGAATCTACAGAAATATGAGTATTACAGGAAGCTATTACAAACTCTAGACTACTAGATATTGATCTCTGGAAAAGCTGTGTGATTAGATATTGCGAGATAATGATGAAAAATATCAGGCAATTCTAGAGAACATTGAAGAGGGGTATTACGAGGTTGATCTGGCTGGGAATTTTACGTTTTTCAATGATTCGATGTGTCGGATTCTTGGATACACAAAAGAAGAGATGACAGGTATGAATTACAGGCAGTACACCAGTAACCAAGCAGCTAAAGATGTCTATAAAATCTTCAACAAAGTTTACAAAACAGGAATCCCCGCAAAAATAGTTGATTATGAGATTATAAGAAAAGATATGACTAGCAGGAACCATGAAACTTCTATTTCTTTAATAATTGGATCCAAAGGTGAACCTATTGGTTTCAGGGGGATTGTACGTGACATCACTGAGCGTAAGGAAACTGAGAGAAAATTACGTGAGAGTGAAGAAAAATATCGAACGATCTTAAAAAACATTGAAGATGGCTATTACGAGGTTGATCTGGCTGGGAATTTTACGTTTTTCAATGATTCGATGTGTCGGATTCTTGGATACACAAAAGAAGAGATGACAGGTATGAATTACAGGCAGTACACCAGTAACCAAGCAGCTAAAGATGTCTATAAAATCTTCAACAAAGTTTACAAAACAGGAATCCCCGCAAAAATAGTTGATTATGAGATTATAAGAAAAGATATGACTAGCAGGAACCATGAAACTTCTATTTCTTTAATAATTGGATCCAAAGGTGAACCTATTGGTTTCAGGGGGATTGTACGTGACATCACTGAGCGTAAGGAAACTGAGAGAAAATTGCGCGAGAGCGAAGAAAAATATCGAACCATCTTAAAAAATATTGAAGAGGGATATTATGAAGTTGATCTGGCTGGGAATCTCACATTCTTCAATGATTCGATGTGCAAGATTTTTGGATACTCAAAGGATGAGATGATGGGTACGAATTATTCAAAGTATATAGATGAAAATACAGCTAAACAAGTATATAAAACCTTTAATGAAGTCTACAGAACAAAAAAATCAACAAAAGCATTCGATTGGTCAATTAACACAAAAAAAGGAAACAGGAAGTTTATTGAGGTCTCAATTTCTCTAATTGATGATGATGAAAACAAACCTGTCGGATTTCGTGGGATTTGCGGGGATATTACTAAACAAAGAGAGCTCGAATTAGCTAAAGCGGATCTCGAACGGAGACGTGCAGATTTTATATCAATGACCTCCCATGAGCTTCGAACTCCATTAACCATAATTAAAGGATACGAATCTTTTCTTGAAAAAAATTTAACCAGCCTCGACCAAGACGAGGTAGAAGAGCATTTTAAACAAATAAACAAAAATATCTCAAGGATTGAACGTTTAATTAGTGGTGTGAGTGACATTGGTAGGATCGAACGAGGGATTTTTGAAATAGAACCAAAGAAAACTTCTGTGTCAAAATTCTTGAATGAGTCAATGCAGCCACATATCGAGTTGTTGGGCTCTCAATTTCAGTATAATAGGATTCCAGAGGATTTACCATGTTATTTCAATATTGACGAATCACGATTAATCCAAGTCCTAGATAACTTAATTGAAAATGCAATCAAACACACTAATATAAATCAAAGGAAAATTAATGTGAAACCTGAGATTCTTCCTGACATGGTAAGAATAACAGTGTCAGATAATGGGGCAGGTATTAAATTAGAAAATCTACAAAAAATATTTCACCCTTTCACATCATTTTCAACTGATTATTCTATTAAAGGGACAGGTATCGGATTATTTGTGAGTAAAATGATTATAGAACGTCATCATGGCAGAATTACTGCTCATAGTGACGGAGAAAGGAGAGGATCAGCTTTTATTATTGAACTTCCAAGATTACCCATCAATGAGATTTGAATTTTTTATCCCTGAAAATAAAAGCTATTTTATCCTTGGGATAGGTTTTAGAATTACTACATAATTGCGACAAACTAAAACTTCTAAATTCATAATAAGCTCTTTATTAAGATCTTACCTCATTCAAGATGGATTGAAGTTCAGAAATATTTGGAAATATTGGAGGGAGAAGGAAGCTCTGCTGCAATAAGACTTTAGGATCTTTGAACCCAACACCCGTTATAGGTATGACTACCCGATCTGATTGATCGATCTTTCCATTTTCGACTAATTTCTCAAGACCAGCGAGTCCTGCGGTTCCTGATGGTTCCCCAAAGATCCCCTCATATTGCGCTAACCATCGTTGGGTTCTAAGTATAGCTTCTTCAGATACAGCTACCGCAGTGCCAGAACTGTCGTAAATAGCAGTTAATGCAGAGTCAGCATCCCACGGATGCGGATCCGCAAGCCCTCCCGCAACAGTGCGGGGAGTTTTTTTCCAATCTTGGAATTCCAATGGAGGAGTATTCCTATTCACACATGAAACAATTGGGGCACACTGCTCTGGTTGAACAGCACCATGACAAGGAATTGAGTGAATGAAATCGAGCTCAAGAAATTCTTTGAATCCTTTATGAGTTCCTGCGAGTAATCCACCACTACCAGTAGCTAAAAGCACCCAGTCAGGTGGTTCCCAATTAAATTGTTCACAGAGTTCAAAACCCAAGCTTTTTGTGCCTTCAAATTGAAAAGGATTGAAAGGACCGAAAGAAGGAGAAGGCATCCATCCAAACGCTTCATAAGCCTTTTTAAAGAGTGTTACTGATGGATCTTGGCCTTCTACTTCCTCCTTTACCCGTATTACTGAAGCTCCTAAATAACCAAGTTGAGATAATTTCCCTTCTGATGCGTGTTCTGGTACAAAGACCACAACTTTTTTTCCTGCTCTTGCACCATATGTGGCTAAAGCTGCTGCAGCATTTCCTGAAGAAGCTGCAGTTAAGACCTCAGCGTTCAATTCCACCCCTTTTGAAACCCCTATAGAAATAGGTCTATCTTTAAAACTACCTGATGGATTTCCTGTTTCCACCTTGAAGAATAAGTTCTTTAAACCAAATTTTTCTTTTCCCAAACGGCGAGATGGTAATAGAGGTGTTCCCCCTCCTCCTAAATCCACTATATTTATTGAATTGTGGATAGGAAAGAATTCACGATATCTCCAATGAGAGAAGGGTCGTTTTTGGATTATCTCTTTTGTTACCTTTTCTTTTAATTGTTCATAATCGAAGGTTATTCGTAAGCGAAAACCACAACCACAATTATTAGTAATAAATTCCTCTTCTGGTATCTTGGCGTTACACTTTGGACATTTCAAAGATGAATCGTACATAATCTTTACACATCCTTCTCATAAAAACCAGGTAGTGGTGTAATTACAGATTAACACTTGAACGGTAGATTTCTTTAAATCTGTCTTGAGATTCTAGGGTTCAGATCTAAGCGCTCCCAGAGTGAAACAGCAGAGTCCATGGATTGTTGACTCACATTAGTGGCATCAAGAGAGGTATGGATCCCATTTTTTACAACAGTTTTGCCATTAATAATAACTCGTCTGACATCCCGTCGGGAAAAGGATCCATAAACAAGGTGACCATAAACATTATTCTCATGGATAGGGGTTGGAAGAGCAGAAGTATCTAGAATTGTAAAGTCAGCTGCTTTTTCTTTCTCAATGGAACCAATTTTATCTTTTAATCCTATAGCTTGCGCTGCATTTATTGTAATCATTTGTACTACTTGTAGGGGAGTTGGGAGCTGACTTGGGTTCCTATGATTGAGCTTATGCATGAGATATGCGGTTCGCATGTTTTCAATGACGTCGTAAATGAATCCATCATTACCAACACCGATGTTTATTCCTTTTTTGATCATCTCTGGGAGTTGGGCTATCCCCACTGCGTTTAATTCATTACTTTTTGGATTATGCGCCACACTTGTTTGGGTTTGGGCGATAAGATCCATTTCATGTTCATTGATATGTACTGCGTGAGCCAATGCAGTTTTAGGGCCGAGGAAACCCTCATCGTAAAGGCGTTCCACTGTTCGTTTTCCATATTTCTCAAGGTTATGGTGAAGATCTCCTAATCCTTCTGAGGTATGAATAGTTTTGAAAGTGTCTGTTTCTGCAGCATATTCGACTGTTTTATGAATTAACTCGTCTGACACTGTGAATGAAGCGTGTAAACAGTATATCCCATTAACAAGTGTTTTCTCAGGATCATTTTGAGAGATAAAATGACGGTTTTCTTCTAAGCCTCTCATTCCTTCCTCAAGACTTCGGCGTTCTGTCGCCTCGAAGCATATCACGCCTCGTACACCTACTTCTTGAGTTGCCTTTGAAATGCGATTTAATGACCCCTCAATCGAGTTAGGGCCAGAGTATGTATCTAAATAAGCAGTTACTCCATTCAATGCTAATTCATAAGTTGCGTATAATGCAGAAGTATAAGCATCTTCTAAGGTAAGAGCTTCATCCATCGTCCACCATATCCGTTGTAAATTCTGTGTAAAATCAGTAGGAGGATCAATTAGAAGGGGAGCTCCCCGTAATAATGCTGAGTATAGGTGTGTGTGGGCACAAATAAAGCCTGGAAATACCAATTGATTAGTGCAATCAATGATAGTATCAGCTTTTTCAGGAATATCTTTCCCGACCATCGTGATCTTATTATTCTCTACCAGAACATTTCCTTGAGGAATAATTTCATTATTTGCATTCATGGTGACTATTAAGCCATTTTTTAGTAATAGACGTTCCATCAATCTTTCTCCGGTAAGTACTTATTGTTGACTCTTTTTTCAAAACCTCTCTTTTCATTTCCCTACTAGTATTATTATTCTTATAACCTTATACTGAGAATCAAATAACAAATCATAACAAATTTGATAAAGTTTTAATGCTCTTTCAGTATTTGTACTTCAGGATTCTTCAAAGTTAAGATAACCCCTCTGATTTTGGTATCATGATCTTTAAAAGGATCATTGAAGTTGCAACTTAATAGAATCGTATTTAACCTAATGAGGAACCCAATAATGAAAAAAACCAATCAAAGATTATTAGTTCTTATAGTTTTGATAGCGTTTTCACTGGTGATTAGTTCTGTTGAAGGAATGAGAATTGATCAAGATAGATTGAATACAGGAACAGATGTATTTTTTCCCAAATTCACTTTTCTTTCAGATTATATCAGTCATACGAATATTCCCCGCACTAATTTCACAGGTACCTACAATGTTACTCTATTCACTAATCCTGACAATGCAGATGAAGTTATTTTCCATTACCTCAAAACGGCTGAATCATCAGTTTATGTGTCAATGTATACAATTAGTCGTCCAGATTTTAATGATACTTTAATTGATTTGAAGACCACGAATCCAAGCATGGACGTTCAGGTATTAATCAGCTATCGGAGGGTTGGTTCCTCAGAAAATATTGACACAGAAGCTGCAGCACAATCATTAGAAGAGAATGGAATCTCAGTTTATACCTCAACACAAGATGATGATAAAGTAGATGGATACTATCATGCGAAATATTGGATCATAGATGGGAAACATGTATTTGTATATTCTGGAAATTGGAGTCCACGAAGTGTAGCTCCTCAGTTGAAACCTGGAGATGATTCCTACAGTTCAAGCGAGGCGAATCGTGATATGGGGATCGCGGTTCTTGATGCACCAGAAATCGCTTCGTTCTTCAAAGAAGAAGTGTGGAACAAGGATGTAGCAGTAGCAGATGAATGGATTCCCTCAATAATCAAGCCAGAAATTACCCAGAAGGCTTATTTCAATCCTTCATTCAAAATTAACAGTCTTAATCTGTATTATCCAACTTTTGATGCTCTCAATATTAAAGAAGAAATGACCTTAAGTCCAATGTTCACACCTGACAATGCTTTAGACTACCACAAATGGTGGATTGATAGAGCTAATGATACTATCGAAATTCAGAACCAATATATCACTCAATTTGACGACAATGTTGCATGGAGTAACGATCCTTCTCCTCTTGTTTGCTCTCTTATTGATGCCAAGGAAAGAGGAGTAACTATTCGAGTTCAAGTGAACGAGGACAGTGATTCTGATGATGTAACCTCGTACTTCTTGAGTAAAGGGATCGAAGTTAGATGGATGGGGAACTCACAAACTAGTTCCAATGGGTGGTTATCAGACACACATAACAAGTTAGTTATTATTGATGATAAAATAAGTTTACTCTCTTCTATTAATTTTGGAGAAAATGCATTTACAAATAATCGTGAAGCTGGATTGGTAATTCAGAGTGCAACTGTGGCAAATTATTATGCATCAATCTTCCAATCGGATTGGACTGATGGAGAAATACCCCCGTCTTCTCCTTATACAGAAATTTCTACATCAGAAGAAACCTCTGGCTTTTTTGATACACCTATCTTCTGGAGTCCCATGATAATAGCACTGTTACTTCTACCAGTTATTAGGAGGAGATCAAAATAAAACGGATTAAGTTCCGAATTTCAACATGGGAAAAAGGTCGCAAGTTCATGAAAGAAATCGCAGAAGAATTAAACACAGAAATTGAAATCAGAGATGCACGAGAGATCATTACAACTGATGTGGTGGAAATTCATTTTCATCCCGATGATCGGGGATTTTCCTTTATCACATGTAAGCTTCATGATGACTCCTTAAAACCTATGCTAGAAAGGTATATATCACGTTACAAAGAAAGTTAAACTCCTTTCTTCCTTTTTCTCTAACGATAATTTGCATCAACTCTCTGTAAATGAGAACTACATATTTTCATTAAAATTCGAAGATTTTAGGTTTTTTAGTAATTTTATCTAGTTTTAACGGGAATATTCCCAAAAAAAAGGGAAATTCGTTGTGTTTTGCTATTTCAAACGACTAAATCTTTAGTTTGTCATGAGTATATCTGAGCTATTATCCCAATTGAGCTAGTCACTATCACGGGCAGTGGAGAGACGATGAAAAGAAAGCTTTATAAAGAATAGACATTGGAGGTCACTTGTTCTGCTAAAAACTTGTTTAAAGGTGGAACATCATCTATCGAGAATGAGAAAAGGTGAAAAGAAATGGCAGGTTTTGCATCTGCAAGAATCGAGAAAATAATCCGAAATGCTGGAGCACGACGTGTCTCTGCTGACGCGATTGACCGACTCAATGAAATTGTTACTGATTACGGTACTAACATCGCCAAATACGCAGTTGAGATTGCTCGTCACTCTGGTAGGAAAACAGTAAAAGAATCTGACATTAAATTGGCAGCTACCAAGTAAGCTCCATTTAAGTGTCAAATAAAATTCTCTTCTTCCCTTTTTTTTCCAATATAGTAGCCTTTCAATTAGAATTTGGTAACATCCTATTATCATGAAAATTAATTACAGAAATTAATGTAATTAATTACCCAGTTTCAATCCGGTAACACGCAACAACTAATTTAACCACTAACAAATTAGCTTTAAATGTGTTTTACTCTCCCTAAATTCTCAAAAGAGGGAATTTGGGAGAAATTTGAATATATTTTGTCATGTTAAAAACATAACGAGGTTAACTACCATGCAACTAGGTGGACAACCAGTAATAGTACTCAAAGAAGGAACAGAGCGCTCACGCGGCCGAGACGCTCTCCGAAACAACATACAGGCCGCTATTGCTGTTGCAGACTCCGTACGTAGTGCGTTAGGCCCACGAGGCCTTGACAAACTATTAGTAGATTCACTTGGTGATGTAGTCATCACCAACGATGGTGCAACTATCCTAGATGAGATTGATGTCCAACACCCAGCAGCTAAACTCTTGGTTCAAGTCGCAAAAACTCAAGACCAAGAAGTAGGTGATGGCACAACTACATCAGTCATCGTAGCTGGTGAATTGCTAAAACGTGCTGAGAAGTTATTGGATCGAAAAATTCATCCAACAGTAATAATTGAAGGTTTTAAACTGGCTTCTGACAAATGTACAGAAATTCTAAAGGGTATTGCTAATAAGATTGACCCTGATAATAAGGCTCATCTTATTAATGTGGCTAGAACTTCACTTAATTCCAAAGCTACAGGAGGCGCAAAAGATCTCATGGCAGAAATCGCTGTTGATGCCACTAAGGCTGTAATGGAAGAAGGCAAAGTGGATATCGATATGATTTCTGTCATTCAAAAACAAGGCAAAGGCCTCCATGATTCGGAACTAGTTCAAGGAGTAGTCATTGATAAGGAAGTTGTTAACAGTAGAATGCCTTCTTCTGTAACCACTGCAAACATAGCTTTGATTGACTTAGCATTAGAAATCAAAAAGACTGAATTCGACGCTAAAATCCGTATAACTGATGCTTCGATGATGGATGCGTTTCTAGACCAAGAACAAAGCATGATTAGGGAAATGGTTGATAAAATCAAAAACTCTGGTGCTAATATTGTTCTCTGTCAGAAGGGTATTGATGATCTAGCCCAACACTTCTTAGCCAAAGAAGGAATAATGGCAGTTCGTAGAGTAAAGAAATCAGATATGGAAAAATTATCCAAAGCAACTGGAGCCCGAATTGTTACCAATATCAAAGACTTATCTTCAGCTGATCTAGGTAATGCAGGACTTGTTGAAGAAGTTCAAATTGGTGATGAAAAGCTAATATACATCAAAGAATGTGCTAATCCCAAAAGTGTATCAGTTGTTCTTCGAGGAGGCACTAAATACGTAACTGATGAAGCTGAGAGAGCTCTACATGACGCACTTTGTGTCGTACGTGACGTTCTTGAAGATGGTTGGGCAGTAGCAGGTGCAGGTAGCCCCGAGATCGAGCTACACAAGGGACTTAAAGATTATGCAGGAACAATCAAGGGACGTGAACAAATGGCTGTTGATGCCTTCGCAGATGCAGTTGAAATCATTCCACGAACACTAGCGGAAAATGCTGGTCTCGATTCAATTGATGTACTTGTTGAGCTCCGTGCTGCTCATGAAAAGGGAAATAAGAACATTGGTATTAATGTAGACACAGGTAAAAATGTAGATGCTTTTGAAGCCGGGATTATTGAACCTCTTCGTGTCAAGCGTCAAGCACTCCGTTCTGCACGAGAGGCTGCTGAACTGATTCTTAGAATTGATGACGTAATTGCCAGTAAAAGCTTAGGTGAAGGTGGCCCACCTATGCCTCCAGGAGGAATGGGTGGTATGGGTGGTATGGGCGGAATGCCCCCAATGATGTAGGAGGAAATAAAAATGACTTTACAAGGTACTCCAGTATTAATTTTAAAAGAAGATACATCACGAACTATGGGAAAAGATGCAACTACTAGTAATATTGCTGCTGCACGAGTGATCTCTGAAGCAATTCGTTCTGCTCTTGGCCCCAAAGGTCGTGACAAAATGCTTGTGGACAACTTCGGGGATGTTGTCATCACCAATGATGGAGCTACAATTCTAAAAGAAATCGATATAGCTCACCCCATTGGTAAAATGATGGTAGAACTTTCCAAGATTCAAGACCAAGAAGTAGGTGACGGAACAACTACAGTGGTGATTTTAGCTGGGGAGTTATTGCAGCAAGCTGCAGAGTTAATAACCAGTGATAAAATTCATCCTACAATCTTAGTTGAAGGTTTCCGCGTAGCAACTGAGAAAGCCGAGGAATATTTAAATGAGATTGCAACTGATGTCACTGCTGAAGATGAAGCCCTCTTGGTTCAGCTTGTCAATACTACCATGGGATCCAAAATCGTTGCACGATCCAGTGATTTATTAGCAAAAATCGTGATTGATGCCGTCAAGAGTGTTGATCCTGGAACAGGAAAAATAGATATTGAGGATATCAAAATCGAAAAGAAGGAAGGCGAAGATATTGAATCCACAATTCTCGTCAAGGGTATTGTCTTGGATAAAGAAGTTGTTCATGCAGGTATGCCAAAGCGACTTGAAAATCCCAAGATTGCATTAATTGCAGAAGCTTTTGAGGTTTCAAAGACGGAATTTGATTCCGAGTTAAGCATTACTGATCCTTCCAAGATTCAGGAATTCTTAGATCGCGAGGCTGGCATGATACAAAAAATGGTAGATAAAATAGTGGAATCTGGGGCAAACGTTGTAATTGCTCAGAAAGGAATAGACGATATTGCCCAACATCTTTTAGCGAAGCAAAATGTTATGGCTATTCGCCGCGTTAAAAAGTCAGATATGGAAAAATTATCAAAAGCAACAGGAGCTAAGATTGTGAGCAGCATTCCAGACCTTTCAGCGGATGATCTCGGAACTTCAGGAAAAATCTATGAAACTAAAGTTGGTGACGATGATATGGTTTTTGTTGAAGATTGTCCTTTAGCAAAATCAGTTACAATTCTGATTCGTGGTGGAACAGAACTTGTGGTTGATGAGGCTGAACGATCAATCCACGATGCCATATGTGTTATTCGCAATGTGTTAGAAGACAAAAAAATCGTTTCTGGTGGCGGTGCCCCTGAAGCTTATGTTAGTCGAAAGCTCCACAAGTTCTCAGAATCCTTAGTGGGACGTGAACAACTTGCTGTTCAAGCTTTTGCGAATGCTCTTGAAGTGGTTCCACGAACTCTAGCCGAAAATGCAGGTTTAGATCCCATTGATATTATCGTTGCCCTTCGTTCTGAACATGAAAGTGGTAATACAAAAGCTGGTATTGATGTCTTTGAAGGTAAAGTTCGTAACATGAATAATGTGATTGAACCTCTTCGTGTAAAGACTCATGCTATCACAGCTGCAAGTGAAAATGCACAAATGATCTTACGAATCGATGACATTATTGCCTCAAAGGCATCAGAAGGACCAGGTGGTCCTCCAGGTGGACCTGGCGGCGATATGGGCGGCGATGACTTCGATTAAGAGAGATCTCGAAATTTAGACTCATCTTGGTCTTTCCCCTCCCTTTTTCTTTCTTTCTATTTTTTTAAAAATAGGTCTAATTGTCTTCTATTAAGTAAATTTTATTTTTTGAACATCGTTCTTTTTGCTATTTTCCTTTTGACTGAAATATTATTCACCACGAGGCGAAAAAACTCATATATCTCAATCAAATCCTTCCATTCCTGTTCAGTAGAGTATTTTCTGCGCACATCCTTTTTTTATTTGAGTGATTGGACTGGTTACTTCTTGTCAAGCAAAAATACAGATCAAAAAATACTCATCGGACCTAAAATGCTCACTAGATTCGAATATGCTCGTATTTTGGGGGCTCGTGCGCTCCAGATTTCCATGGGCGCACCAGTTTTGGTGTTAGAACAAGAAGAACGAGAAGAACAGGAGCAGGGTGATCCACTCTTAATCTCAGAAAGAGAAATCAGACAAGGCCTTCTTCCTATCTTAGTTAGAAGAACATTACCTGACGGACGATACCAGGATATCCCTCTTCCATATCTTCTAAAAGAAGCTGGACGCAAACATGGAGGAATTCTTACAAATTAATTCTTTTTTAAAGTATCCTCAATGTTACCAGCAATTAAAAATTCGCATTTTAGAATGAAAACTATCCGAATTAAAAATAATAGGAAAATTAAACTCTTTTACTTCCTGAAGATAAAACCTTTTTATCTCTAGTATTTCTTTACGTATATGGAGGCTTCGACAATTTCTGAACAAAATGATCATAAGTCACGGTACAAGGCTTTAGGCAAAAAACTAAAACAATTAGAGGATGAAACTAAAAACGAGGTTCAAGAACAGCTAATAAAAGGGGTTAAATCGATATCCTCCCCAACCCATCTTCCTAAAGACCTAGCGACTTATCTTCTCAGCTTAAAAAGAGAAGTGAACCTTCCTATCTCTGTATTACCGCCCTCCCTCTTCAAACGCCCTGCCTTTTTAGGAAAAGAAGATTTTTTCCACCGTCTTTCTTCAGAATTAATTACTTTTGGAATTGCTTATCAAAGAGTCTATCTTCAGCCAATTAAATTAAGTCAACTGGCGGTACGCTTTCATGAACATCGGCCTTGGTGGCAATGTGACATTCAAGACATCGAGAAAGCAATGAAAATACTTGAGAAAAATAAAATAATTCATCGAACTTCAGAGGGTTACTTATTTGAACCTCTTTCAATGTCATCAGATGCTCAGGAGTTCTTAACGATGATTTCAAGGGGTATCAATAAGTATGGAGAGATTTCTTTTGGTTCTATTCAAAATTTAGTTCCGTGGAATAAGTCAAAGATAGATACAATGGTTAATTTATTATGTTCAAATCTAATATGTATCATTGATAAAGACAAAGAATTACTCTTTTTTCCCAAATTAAAAACTGGATCTTAAAGAAATGTCTACCTTTCCTCTACCAGAAGTAAAAGAGTTTTTTGACGAGCGATTCATTATTTCTTGGAATCTTATACAACCTGTTAATTTACCACCTTTAAAGAACTTATTAATCCAGATTTCAGGTGACCCACAACTTGTATTTGATCCTCTCCAAGATCCTAAGTTGGAAATCGCCGAATTGGATGAGAATCATTTTATTATAAATTGGGTAATCCGAAAACCAAAAATAAAAACTGAAGTTACCCTCTCTATCCAAAATGATATAATTTCTGAAGAATATAGTCTAATTCTGAATCCTGAAACTTCTACTTAAATAATATGAAAAGAAAAGAAGACTTCTGACAAAGTATTAAAAATCACTAAATGATCCTCTTATCAAGAGTTATTAGCCTTCTACATCCTCTAGAAATAATATCGCAAAGGATATTGAGTAATATGGGTAAAGTTCGGACTTCAGCAGTTAAAATAGTCTCCCGTCAAATTATCAAAGAATATGGAGATCACTTATCACCTGACTCCTTCGAACATAACAAAGATATCGTATCAAAGGTTGCTGTCGTTCATTCGAAGCGTTTTCGGAACAAGATTGCTGGTTATGTCACACACCTCATGAAGATCCAAAAGTTAAGAGAAATGTCATACGAAGACTGATCGAACTTCCCCTTGATCTTAGATATCTTCTATATCTTCTAGTATGTGACGACAAAGGAAGTAGCTCTATTAAGTTCGGATTTGAAGGATCATGGCAACAATCAAATCCGGTATTCCAGGACTGGATGCTCTTTTTAGGCCAAATGAATTTCCAAAAGGACGTCAAATCCTTATTACAGGCCCTCCTGGTTCGGGGAAGACTGTATTTGGTCTACAGTTTTTGATTAATGGAGCACTTCTATCATCTGAGCCTGGTGTTTTCATAAGTTTTGACGATCTACCCCGTCACATCCGTGCTGATATGGTTTCTTTTGGCTGGAATGTTCGACAACTTGAAGAAGAGTTTAATCCACCCCTAATCACTTTAGTTGATGGTTTCTCAGCCCGAGTGGGGTTAACTACAGATGAAAAATATACAATAAAAGCTAATGTAGATAGTCTTCTTCTAGTACTTACAGAGATTCTAGAGGACACAGGAGCCACTCGTGTGTGCATTGATTCCTTATCAACACTTTCAACAATTATTAAAGACCCTGCTCAAGTCCGAAAAGAGATTCTAACCTTGGGAGCAATTCTAGGGGAACAAGGGTGTACTACACTCTTAACTACTGAAACTTCCGCATTAGGTGTGGAAGAGTATTCATCTCAAGGACTAATTCGTTTGAGTTATGATGAACTCTCAACTGGAGAATTTCGGCGGGCCATCCTTATACAAAAAATGCGTGGATTTGCTCATGAATTCTCCTGGAAAGAATTTCGTATTACAACTGATGGAATCAAAATATTTCCAGACAGAACAGTAGGACGCGGACATTTTAAATGACAGAGCTTCCTCCAGGTGTGTTAGTTCAGGTAAGAGAGACGAAAGAACGCTGCGGACATTGTAATCAACCATTTATACTAGAAACCTATCTTGAACCGCTTACAGAAAAAAGAACATATAGAGTTCTTTGTAAAAACTGCGATTATACGGTTCCTACCAGTGATGACCAATGGATCTAAGTTTTCTAGGAGATAGGCGTTTTAAATGCCAACAAAGTGGTCATTGCTGCTCAGATACCAATATTATTGTGACTCTGACTTATCGGGATCTTTTTCGATTATTTACTTTACTTGAGAAGGATTTTAGACGACTACTGCAAAAGATTTCATTTTACAAACTAAACCAGCCAAATCAAGTTCTACAGGAACAAATGGTATTAGAACCTATTCAAACAAGTGAGGGAGATATTATACCAGGATTGAGAAAGATAAAGGAATTTTGTACTTTTTTCGCTCATCCAAATTGTAAAATATATTCAGACCGACCTATGTCGTGTCGAAGCTATCCTCTTGCTTTTTTGAAGAAGGAAAAGCAATTAATTTGTACTTGGGTTAAAAATTCTCAAAAGACATGTCCAGGCATTGGAAAAGGATCAGTATTATCTCAACGATTTATTCAAAATTTAGGAAAAGATTATCTTCAGGTAATTGAAACCCATAACCATGTAGTAAGAGAATTGAATAAGGAAGCGTTGAATGGCCGTCCCCTGACAGCTAGAGGTGCATTGTGGATTCTGATATCCTATGGAGAGAAAGAAGAAAAATTGTGAAACTTAAAACCCAAAAACACCTGGATTCATGATCCCATTAGGATCTAGACATTTTTTAGTATTCTTAAGGATATTCACTCCAATAAATCCAATTTCTTGGGCTAACCAGTCTTTAAAAGATCTACCAATACCATGATGATGGCTAAGAGTACCTCCATATTCTTGAAAACTATCTAGTATCTTCTTCTTAATCCTGTAAAATTGTTCGAATTCATTGTCTTCTTCCTGGGGAGCAACAAGTGTAAAATAAAGATTTGCACCGCTTTGGTAGAAATGACTGCCATGAGTCCAAAGAATTGGACATTCGGGTTTTAATACTTTGCGAACTGCATTATACAAATCGAGAATCTTGTCCCATGTAGTACTGGTCTCAAATGTATCAATTAGAATACCATAATCAATTAATGGATCACGAATAAAAGGAAGCTCATATCGTCTTTTATGCCAGCTCTTTGCTGGTCTAGATCCTAGATAATATCCACTGTGCTTTTTCACGAATGATTTCGCCTTTTTTAATGTTAAAGAAACAAGGTCCTTTTCTCCTTCAAACGACATGACCCCCATACATCTTTTACCGATTAAATAACCTCGTTTTTCCAAATATCTCAAAAAATTGCTATAAAGAAAAGGCATTTTTGGAGGATCTCTCATTAAAGTTTGAGCAACAATATTGTGATGTGTTTCTTCACTATCAGAAATTCGCATAACAGCGGGTTGAAATCCATTTTGAAGAATCTCCTTATAAGCATAAAGGCCATCCTCGAAACTCTTAAAGAAAAATGCCGCCAACCGCGTTTGCTGGGGCATTTTCCATACTCTTAGTGATACTTCTGAGATTATACCGAAGGCACCTTCTGAGCCTGTTAAGATTTGATTGATATCAGGACCAGTTGCCCTTGCAGGTGCAACACGAGTAATTAAGGTCTCTCCTGAACCAGTTACAAACTTCATTCCCATTACCATATCTTCAATTTTCCCGTATAATGTTGAATTTTGTCCTGCACCTCGTGTTGCGACCCATCCACCCAAACAACTATATTCAAATGATTGGGGAAAGTGTCCCAGTGTTAACCCTTTCTCATTCAGTAAAGATTCTAATTGAGGACCTGATATTCCACTTTGAGCAGTAATATACTGTGATTCCTCATTCACATCAAGAAGGTTATTCATATTCTTTAGATTTACAGCAACCATACCTGGGGTTGGTTCCACTCCAAGGGTAACAGTTGAAGCACCTGCCACAGTAGATACTGGAATGGAAAATTTATTAGCTAGTTGGATTGTGTTAACAATATCATCATGGGAATGAGGGAAAATAACTAATCCTACGATTGAATGAATATCTAAAAATCGAGATCGAAGTATTTCAACATAACTTTGCCCTAAGGAACTTGTAATCCGTTCCCAAGGATCATCAGATAACTTTTCTGAACCTAAGAGATTTAAAGCTTCGGATTTAAATTCCGAAGGTATAAGTGATTCTCTTAGAACGTCATCCAAAGCTCGTTTCTGTTTGTATCTTTTTTCCTTAGTTTTTGGATCCATTCTAAGGTGCTCAAGCACAAATTTTTTTAGTGGTTCAGTCACTTTAATATATAGAGATTCTCTATCTCCCCATTTTGTAGCCATTTTTAATGGTTTCATCAACATCCCTTGGTTTTAAAATGATCTAAATTTATTCATGGTTTCCAGACCAAAGAGTTCTTACACTGCGATATTTCGGCAAGTTTTCTTTCGGATGACCATCCCAAGATTTCAGCTAAACGATTGGCAATATTTTCAACGCAATCCATGCCCTGTTCATTAGAAAGCTGAAGTTGGGTTCGTCTAAACATAATATCATTTAGGGTTACTGCTTTTTCATTCTTTACTTGATGATCAATCTCCGCAAGAATATATGGACGATTCTCTGAAATTCTTTCTCGTAACAAGGGGTTTAAATCCATTAGTTCGCATATCTCTACATAATTTTTTCCGTATCGGAGTAGATGCTGGGCTATATCTTCATGAAGATTATATCTAATAATCAAGTTATCCTTTGCAATTTTTGCCCAATTATCCCAATGTTTCCGTTTTGTAGAAACCCAACCGTAGAGCGGAACCTTATCGGTTCGACATTTACCCTTAATTCCCAATACCTCAGTCAACTGATCAACCAATTCCTTTGACATTGAACGAAATGTAGTATATTTCCCACCTGCGATAGCGAATACATTTGGATTTATTCTGAAAATTTCATGCTTTCGTGAAACATCAGATTCCGATTTTGCATTTGGAGAGACTATTAAGGGGCGTATCCCAGAATATGCACTAACAATGTCTTCTTTCTTTAAAATATCTGGAAAAAGGAAATTTGTAGCTTCAATTATGTATTCAATATCCTCTTTAAGGACAGGAACAAAATCATAATCTTCTTTGTAATCAGTATCAGTTGTTCCAATCAAGTTATATTTACCAAAAGGACAAATGAAAAATATTCTACCGTCTCTGATAGGGAGACCTAAGACATAATCCTTCTCATAAATCCTCCTTGTTATAATGTGGATTCCTTTTGTTGGACGTACCCTTTTTGGAACCGATGGATCAAGATTTTGTACCGCTAGATCTGTCCAATGACCACAAGCAAAAACAAATGTGCGTGCTGTTATTTCAAATTCCTTATTGTCAAGTTTATCTCGAACATTAACCCCTTTGACCGTTCCTTCCTTTGAGTTTTTGTTGAAAGAAATTGCTTCACAGTAATTGAGAACATGAGCTCCATGCTCTTCAGCAGAGAGAATAACATCTAGTGTCAATCTCGCATCATCCATTAATCCATCCCCATATATAACCGCTCCTTGAAAATTTTCTTCTCTTATTGGTGAGGGAAGTAGTTTTTGTGCTTTTTCAGCATTTAAAATCTTGTGAAACGTGTAATTTCTGAAATTTGCTAGTAAATCATATAACCAGACACCCTTTCGAAGTTTAGACACTGTGAAAATCATATCTGAATAAGTTGGTAAGATAAATTGGATAGGCCTCGAGAGGTGAGGAGCCATTTCTATTATTTTTTTCCGCTCAAGTGACCCTTCTCGGACGAGACGATACTCTCTCTGAGCAAGATAGCGAATACCTGCGTGAACTATCTTTGAGGAGCCACTACTTGTACCATAACCAAAATCATTCTTTTCTATTAATGCAACTGAATAACCCCGCAAGATTGCATCACGCGTAATTCCAGCTCCAATGATTCCTCCCCCTATCACAAGAAGGTCTAACTCTTTTCCCCGAATTTCATCAATAGTTTGTTTACGATAATATAAAAGGTCTATTTCTTTATTATCCATTTTTATTACCTTATTTCATCCGATTTTATAAAAATCTCTTGCGTTTCGGGTTGTAACATCATCAACTTCTTTGAAGGTAGTTTCTTTTAATATTGCGATATCTTCAATGGCATATTTTATGTTTGCGGGTTCGTTTTGTTTACCTGGCCATGGGCTAAGAAATGGTGTGTCAGTTTCAACCAAAATTTTTTCTAAAGGTATGTTTCTGGCAATCTTACGATGTTTTTTACGATTTCGTACTGCTGTAGGAATTGAAATGAACCACTCAAGGTCTTTTACTCTTTTTGCTTCTTCTAAAGTGCCAGCAAAACAATGCATAAGAACAGGTACTTCAGCGTTTTTCTCAAGCATATCTAAACATTCCTTTTCAGCTTTTCGTGAATGGATTACTAATGGCTTTTTCTTCTCATTAGCTAATTTGATGAATTCTAGAAAAACTTTCTGCTCTTCTTTACGCCAATAAGAATCATGAATCCAATGATAGTCTAAACCAACTTCCCCAATAGCGACTAGTGATGGATACTCTCTAATTTTCCTATAAGCCAAGTCAAAATCTATTGTTTGTATGCGTGAGGCTGAAAAACCTAATGTGGTGTACACAAAACGAGGATACTTTCTTTCTAAATTTGAAGCATACTCATAATGATTAGGTTCAATCGCTGAATTTATTATAGCTTCAATTCCAGACCAACGTGCATTCTCAACAATTTTATCGATGTTTTTTACAAAATCTGGTAATATATGAGCGTGAGCGTCAATCATGTGTATTTTCCAGCTAAGTCTAGATCAAAAAACCTAAATTTCTACTAATTCATTTTATTTATCCATTACTTAACAATATTTTTTTTCTTCAGTAAAAAATGAAAATTATAGATCCTATAATACTAGGACATGTTTTTGGAGTTATTCCAATGAAAATTATAGATTTAGTTAATCAAAATGAATTATTTCGTTCAAAAAATCTCAATATGATTGTCTCTGAAAATGTATTGTCTCATAACGTAAAACAGGCACTAGCGCTCCAACATTCGAGGTACCATGCGGATTTTTACGGTGGAACAAAGGTATTTAAGCAAATCTACACAGAAACTCAAGCTTTAGTAAAAGAGGT
>JBHLPG010000443.1:0-2843 GCA_048939725.1 Promethearchaeota archaeon
AATTGTTGACAATTATTTACAGTAAATAGATGGCCAAAAGTGTCTCTCACAACTGCCAGACTAATAAGATAAACTCCGTGATGCAGTCTATTATTTGTAATTGTAAATCTAATTTTCCCAGTATCACTGAAGAAAGATGGTAAATTGGACGTAGAATAAGAACTTATCTTTGCAATCGGTTTTCTATTAAAAGCAGAAGAGATAATTACACGAAATTCTGGATTTTTTAGTTCCTCATAACATTTATACTCAAACTCAATTACAATATTTTTTCCAAATTCGATCTCATTAAACTCCGGATTTCCTCCTTCTTCATAAACTTTGCAATTAAGAAGTTCTATCCTTCCTGTTTCCCCTTTCCTTTGCAGGGGAATGAGACCACTTTTTTCTTTGAGAGTTTTTAGTTCCTCTCTGTTCATTAGCAGACTATAATTATTGATAACATCTTCAACCTCTCCGTAATCAATAACTTCTCCCTTATTTAACATAAGTGCCTTATCACAAACTCTTCTCACGGTATTAAGATTATGAGAAACGAAAACAACTGAAGTACCTCCATCTAGTAGTTCCATAAATTTCCTTTGTGATTTATCCCGAAATTTGATATCTCCCACAGACAAAATCTCATCAACTAAGAGTATATCAGGTTCACAATGAATAGCCACAGCAAATCCAAGTCTCACATACATGCCAGAACTATAATGCTTTACAGGCATATCGAGAAAATCTCCAATATCGGCAAACTCAACTATAGAATCAAATTTCTCGTTAATTTCTTCTTTGTTCATTCCTAATACTGCACCGTTTATGTAGATATTCTCCCGTCCTGATAACATCGGGTGGAAACCTGCTCCAACCGCTATTAATGCGCCTACTTTTCCTCTTGTCATGATCATTCCTTTATCGGGCATGTAAATGCCATTCAACATAGATAATAGGGTAGTTTTTCCAGATCCATTAGGACCAATAATACCGAGGCATTCGCTTTCTTTTATTTCGAATGAAACATCTTTTACCGCCCAAAATTCGCCTTTTCTGAGTTTATCAGATTTTGAGGACATCATAAAAGTATTTCTAATAATATCTTTCACGCCATATATCATAGATCGTTTAAGAGACTTGGAAAATTTCTTTGATACGTTTTCAACTTTGATAACGACTTCATTATTTTTTAAAAGGTGATTCTCCTTATTTCTTAAAGACATATTGCTAGAGCCTCTCTGGAATTCTGGTTTCTGTCAGATGAAATGTCATCCAGCAAAAGAAAAATATGACAATTGAAAGACCACAAGAAATAAAGTAACCAAGCGGGTGATTTAATGTTCCTGTTAAAGCGATATCCCTCGGACCTATAGAAAGATAATACAAGGGATTGATACGGGCCAATGTTGCCACAAATCCAATTTCAGGAAGTTCATACGCAATAGGAGTAATAAATAGCAAAAATGTTAATCCGAGACCGAGAATTTTTCCCAAATCTCTTATTATGCCATTAATTATTGAAAAGATGAAGCCTAATCCACAAGTTAGTAATACTATCGGAATTAACATGAATGGAAACAGCACGAATTGCCAGTGTGGAACAAATCCATAAACACCAAACAAGATAAAAACAATAATCATCTGAAGAGTGAATGAGAAAAGTGAATTGCCTAATGACGAGAATACTAAGGTCTCTCGAGGGAAATTGACCTTTTTAATCATAGATCCCGCACTAACCAAAGAATTTGTGCTCTGAACAATTCCTGTGACAAAAAGTTGCCAAAATGATAATCCTAGAAACGCATAAATCGCATAAGGCACCTCTATAGCACCCACGTTGAATAAACCAGAGCTTCTTAACAAAATAAAGATTGAAAGTGTTACAAGAGGCAATATAAAGGCCCATACAATGCCTAATAAAGATTGACTATACTGTCCTTTAAAATCTCTTAAGAAAAGTTGTCGTATTAGCCATAGGTTTTCTTTTAAATCCTGGAAATTCTCTTTCCAAAGCGTAAAATAACCCTGTTTTATTGAACGATCCGGTTCATATATCGCGATTTTTTTTTCTCTCATAAATCTAACCACAAACTCATTCTGATATTCGTTAAGATTACTAAACTGTGGATTTATATCTGTTACTTGATATTAATGCGGGTGTTTATTCAGCATAATAATCTCTCTGAATATAATGAACGAGTATAATCTATAAACGGTTTCCAGATACACTAGTTCTTGGTGTTATTGTGTCAACTGAATTTAATTTTTCTTCGTCCGGGATAACTTTCGAAATAAGAAATTGCGAAAAAGAATTTTATAATAATACAAATAATAAGTCCGTTTAGCAAACCCTACATCCCATTTATAGCCTAAACGATTTGCTATAGAGTGTAAAATAGCCCATATCATTTTTTGTTCTTGAGGATCCAATTCAGTCTTCCATTTATCAGTAAGAGTAGTAAAAATCCTTCCTTGAATCTGCCTATCTTCAAACATTGTGTTTGATTTCGCAGGCAGGCCATTAACAGAGGGACTTAATAGAACTTTATTCATTTTGATTCCTAGAAAACGAGCGACATTCTTGATGTTTGCCGCAGGAGTTGTGACTAAATCCTCATAGCGTAATATGTGATATTTTTCTTCTCCAAGACGTTCTTGGTTCAGAAAGCCAAGTTCTATAGAATTTCTAAGTGAATATGCGTAAGCTTCAGTATCCCAACTCCAATTACGTACTTTAAAAAGTCGTTTCAAGGAAGCAATGTTAGAACGTGGATCGCGTATAATATGAATAAAGCGTGCAGATGGAAAGAAATTCAAGATTTGGTCAACATTCAATTCATTCTCAGGTGTTTTTTCAACCC
>JBHLPG010000112.1:0-11433 GCA_048939725.1 Promethearchaeota archaeon
TAATGATTATGGTACTACTGGTTATCATCTGGTACACCTTTCGCTCTGTCAAGATCATCTCAATAGAAAAAAGTCGTGTGATAACATCGATGAATCTTCGTCTTGGCTTTGCAATGGTAACGATGTATCTCATAAGTCCAAGGATTCTAACAATTTTTTTCAATGATTTTGGAACATTGGTTCTAGCTACTTTCAGTATTCGGATATCGGAGGTCATAGGTACATTTATGACTTATTTAATTCTTAAGAATTCCATGAAATTACATAATTTCAAAGAGCTTCTCTACTTGTCATTAATATTCGCGTTTTTCATGATAATGGATGTTATTCTTCTGATTTCTATCATCTTTTTGATGCCAAATGTTCTTTTCATATTCCTGCAGATTCTTTACTCTTTTGGAATGACTGTTTGTTTTGCAATTTGTTACATAATAACAGGGCGATATTCACTGAAAAAGGCGCAAATCATCCTACAATTATAGTGAATTTTAATTGAAGAGGGTGCATGATGAAATGGATAAGGAAAATTTGATTATTCCAAGCAACGACGTTTTCACTACTTCAACTAGGTTAACAATCATGCTTATTCTATTTACTCATAAAAAAGTGTTATTAAATGAATTAAAGAACCTTCTCCATTTAACTTCAGGGAATTTAAATCATCATATTCAGAAATTAGTCAATTCTAATTATGTAACTACAAAGAAAGCTATTTTTCCCAACCGCCCATTAACGGTCGTTGAAATCACACCTACAGGTATTTCTGACATTAAAGAGTATCTTCAGAAGATGAAAGACATACTTGATCATATTACTATCGAATAATCCATCCATGTAATCAACAAAAATATCTAATTGGTGATTAAATGAATATAAAACCTAAAAATGTATATCAGAATCTGGTAATAGTAGTTATTATATTATCTCCATCTCTGATAGATCTAAGTAGAAGTAGTGTTGACTACTATAGAAAGGACATTGATGATGGATGTCCTTTTCCCTATGATATTACAAACGCTGCTCCTGTTTCCTCCTTTTCTTTAAAAAAGATACATTACAAGGGAGTGTTTAATTCCCCAAATGTAGATATTTCAGCTAATTATACTATTCAAAGTCATAATGATACAGACCAGACCATTAGAATATTATTTCCCTTCTCGATGGATGAAAACATTACTCTTTCTTCTATAATGATAGGAAATCAAAGTGTGGAATCTTGTTGGAGAATCAATATTACATTAGATGTTTACCCCCTGAAATTCTCAGATAATCTAAAATTGTTACAGCTGGAATTGACATTTAATGCGTTTGAAGAGAAAACCATTTCCATTAAATATTCCCTCCCATATCATACGAAAACGATCCAGACGGTTTTCCGAGAACATTCGTACTTACATTTCTTTGAAACGGCAGAATTGTGGGGTAAACCTCATCAATCAGTCCATTATGAAATTTGGATCCCTAAAAGCTATTTAAAAAACAATGGAGTAATTGAATACGGTAAATGGAGCGCAAGGGGGTGGAAAAAAACTAAAGTGGAGGAAAAAGAAAATTTTTCTGTAATAATTTTTGAAAATAAGAATAATCAGGTTAAAGCAGATTATATCGAACCAGGGTATAAGGATACAATCGGTGTGATCCCAGAAATAGGTTTAATAATATTAACCCTAGAATTTCTAATTATTTTTTCACTTTTAGCAATATCTATAATATTCTTCTATCGAAAGCTTAACCATTTACTTTTAACAGATGATCTGAAAAAATGTAAGGATTAAGAACGCTGAATGTCGTGAATCTAGTAGTTTTCCTATTTTTGAGAGAAAAAACCTAAGTCCTCCTTAATTTACTAATAATATTAGAAAGAGAGAAAATCTAAGAAAGTGGTTAAATCCCTTTAAATCTCCCAATGAGAGAAAAAAGTCAAATAAAATAATAAATGTTGTTTTTTATTGATCTGAATAATAAAGTGGTGGGTTCGGAGGGATTCGAACCCCCGATCTTGCGCGCCCCAGGCGCAGATCCTACCAAACTAGACCACGAACCCATCTCACTCATATTTTTCATTACTTTTGCTATCAAATCTCCAACATGAGGAAATTTAGGTCATATTTTGCAATAGAAGCTTGAAATCTTGCTGGTTAGCCATTTATAGGTATTTTTTAGGCAGAAAACATTCCAAAATCTAGAAATAAAAAGTTGTTCCAGGTACATAAATCCTCCTCAAATCTAGACATTTTATGAAGAGATGATCAGGATTAATCTTAAACACCAATCTTGAGAACTGGTGCACCCTTACCTGGAGTAGGGGTGTGATCGCGGGGAACTATCCCGCCTCCTGAGCCTTGGCGCCGAGTAATTAGTCGGGGTAAACCAACCGACACCTTACCCGTTGAATTACTCAGGTGAGCCGTGAACTCATCTATCTCACAGGATAAACGGTGGATCTGTTTGCTTGTCCATCCTTCCATCGGTGGAACAACCAACACTGACCGTTTCCCATTGATGTGAGCATAAAGTTTTTCATTTAAACCCAGACCGCGACGAGCAATGACTAAAGCAGCAGCCTGGTGAGTATTCAGACCATAACAGCGTTGATATTTTATCTTACCTAGAATCGAAGTATATGCTGGGTTAATTGATTTGATTGTTATTTTCTGTTTTATTGCCTGAGCTTGAATTGTCTGAATGAATTTTTTGTGAACAAAGTTTGCTTTGATTCGATTGAACTTTTTATTTGGTCCAAACTGCTTATAAAATGTCAAATTTTCTAAAGCGAGAGTATTCAACTGATATAAAGTAATCCAATTGAGAGCTTTTTTCACAAGATTACCGATTAACCAGTTACGCTTCTCTTTTCGAGCATATACCAGTTCAGGACTGGAAAACCATTTTGAACAGCGATAATTTCCATCAGGAAAAACTAAAGTGATTGCTATCCCTGAAGGATTGAGATCTATTCCAGCAATCCCTTTATTATTCGATATGAAATCAGTTATATGATCTATTGTAACCAATACTCGATAAAAAGTCCTTTTAGTCGAATACAAAACACGGACAGAGTATTTCTCCTTACCTTGTGCTATTCGTCGAAAAAGTGACTCATATTTGGCTGGGATATATAAAAAAGCCTTCAGTCGCTCACTTCTTCGATCACGATCTAATAGCATCGAAAAAGTGAATGCATCGGTAAGAGGATCATAATGAAGACGTAAATTGGCGTTTCCTCGCGTGTTTTTTTCACCCACACAGTATATGCCATTGTTCCGTCTTTTAGTCCACTCTCCTTTGGTTATTTTCCCTTGTTGGTATAGATGAAGATTTTTTTTGCCTCCAAATACTATTGAGGGTATAGTTTTATTTTTTTGGTGGATTTGCCATTTCATCTGGATGGATTGGGTCTTTTGCAAACAACTATGGAGTCCTTTAAGTTTTTGATACTGTTTTTTCGTGTAAGGTTTTTGCCTTTTATTCAAGGTTTGTTGGTAGTCCTTCAAGTATTGAGTAGCTTGTTTGGCTTTCCAAGTATTCTCCTTGTAATAGAGAGAAACCAGTTTTTGTTGAGCTTTGATAATTGTTCTGGCTTCTTCAATTGCTGAGCGAATGTACCGAGCATTATTGAGGAGATTTAATTCTCGAATTATAGCCACAATTGGCTGCCTAGTGTATCCTTTGAGGAGATATTTGAAAGCTACGCGTTTCACGATTTGAAAGCGTCTCATATGATCTTGAATGATTTGATGTTGTTCAATGGATGGAAACCATGCTGCTTCAAAGGTTAATTGCATTAGATTTTCCGCTCAAAGTTAATTTTCTTTGAAAGGTAGTTTGTATCGTTTCTGATAGAATTGCGTGTTTATAGTGAGATCAGTCCTGAACATTCTCGTTTGTTCGGTCATATTAAATCACATTTGATTTTTGTTAACATTAAATCATCCCCATGTTTAAGAACTTCTAGATGAAGCAAATTAGGCTGATCAAAAAGAAAATCTTACATTCCTTTTTAATAACCTAAGAAAATTGATCTTTCAAGGAAATTTCCCCTCATTCCTATGTTAGTTATTCCTGAATTCGGCTTGTTTCTGTTTTGTGAAATAATCTAAAGCTAGTGGGTGTTCCCAGAGCTAATAATATCTCTTCTCAACCCTGTCTCTGAGTTGTTCCACAACTTAGGAGAAATAATGAAGACATGTCAGTGTGAAAAAGGATTTGAAAGTGATCATTATAGCGAAGATTAAACCGTAAAAGCTTGGAGATGATTAAATCCATTGGAACATCAATCCAAAATATTACCCAAAAGAGATCCCTCACCAAAAAGTGCTCCAGAATTGAAATCTTTAACACTTATGCCAGTAGGATATCCTCTGCGCGCAAAAAGTGAAGATATATCACCATTCTTAACTACTGATGATCCAACCTTATTTCAGCATTATGCCCGTAGTCAATGGACTGGATTAATAGTAAAAGAAGGGGATTTCTTATTTGATTCTCTCTTATTCCCTGATTATGCTTTCCGTGCTATTAATGTAGAACCTAATATGTCGAAAATATCTAAAAAGAGTCAGATTGTTCTTTTTTCGGACGAAATACCCGATCCACCTTTTACGCAGTCACAAGATAAAGTAGAGCTTTCGGATATCATTGGACAAGAATATGCAAAAGAAAAATGTCAAGTTATTGCAAAATTCCTAAAAGACCCAGATTTAGTTCAATCAGTATGGGCCCCTCATAACATTCTCTTTTGGGGGCCTCCTGGGAACGGGAAAACAATGATGGCGAGGGCTTTATCCCAAACAACAAGTTATTCAATGTTCCTAATAAAAGCTAGTGACCTCATGGGAGTCTATGCTGGTGATGGAGCAAGAAAAATTAGGAATTTGTACGCAGAGGCACGAAAAAAGCCCCCAGCAATAATTTTTCTTGATGAACTCGATTCTATTGGATTAAAACGTAGCTATCAGAGTATCAGAGGAGACGTTGTTGAACTTGTTAGTGCATTATTAGGTGAAATGGATGGTATCGGGAAAAATCAAGGTCTCATAACAATTGGATCCACAAATCAGCCAAAAATTCTCGATTCTGCGATTCTAAGTCGTTTCGAGGAATTGATTGAGTTCAAATTACCAAATACCGAAGAACGTAAAAAAATCCTTGAAAAATATGCTTCTACATCTCCAATTAAATTCAATACAATTCCATGGGACAGTATCGCTCAGGAAACACAGAATTGGTCTGCAAGAGATTTGAAAGACAAAATAATTAAAAACGCGATTCATTATGCGATTCTCCAAGAAAAATCACAAATTTCACTTACTGATATTAAGAGAGTTCTACGGAAAGCTACAGTACTTTCTGAATCGTTACCTCACTATTCTTGACCCATGGCTTAACTATGAAAATTAAAGAAAAGAACAAAACTTTTTTTTTCCTTCTTTCTGGGGAGAACCCAGAGCTGGCACTTTTCGAATTTGAAAGCATTATCTCCACCTTGGATGTCTCAGTTGAGTTAACAATAAGTCCTGACAATAGAGTGGTCATTCTAGAGTTCTTAACAGAGAATAAAAAACGTCCTCCTTCAAATATTTTATCCATTCTCATGAAACAAGTTACTCTAGTTCACTTTTGCTGTTTATATTGCTTCCATGTAGATTTTAAACACACTCCTCCTAATTCGTTTGACGAATTAATCTCAGAATATAAGATCACTACAGTGTTAGATTTAACCCCAGAAAAAACTTTTTCCGTTATCACAAAGCGGATTGGAGAACCCTTTGAGAGAAATAAACCACGATTGTTGTCTCTCGAAATCTCTAGCTATATGGGTGCTCAAATTATTGAACAAGATCCAACTAAACAGGTAAATCTCACAAATCCTCAAGAGAAATTCATTGTTATTTTAAGTAAATATGGTTTTTGGTTTGGTCAGTTAATTTCTTACTCTCTCAGGAAAGATGTCAAGCAAAGAGCAGCTCACAAGCGTCCTTTCTTCCACCCGAGCTCGATGAATCCCCTGTTACAACGAACAATGGTAAATCTAGCTGCAGTAAAACCTGGTAAGTGGTTATTGGATCCCTTTTGTGGAACAGGTGGGGCTCTTATAGAGGCCGCAAAACTCGAAATTCGAAGCGTAGGAGTCGAAATCAATCGTAAGATTATATGGGGATGTTTTCAGAATCTTCAAGCTGATAAAAATACCAAGGAATCAGCTGACTTAATATTTGGCGATGCAATTCATTTACCATTTAAAATAGAATCAATTTCAGCTATTGTTACAGACCCTCCATATGGTACTGCTTCCTCAACACGTGGTTTTGATCTCCAAGATCTATTAATACGTTTTTTTCTAGCAATTCGGCATATTTTAACTTCAAATGCTCGAGTGGTTATTGCCGTTCCTTCTACTATTGAAATTGAAGAAAAACTCGCTCAGATATTAAACGCGACTTATCGGAAATTTCTTCACTATGTCCATAGGTCTCTTACACGGAAAATTATTGTTTTTTGTGTTCAAAAGTCGTAAATTCTCCATCAGATATCTTTTACCTCCCAGATTTCATTTATATGTGGGATCTGAAACCTCATTAGAAGTATTTTTATCAACGGGCTAGCTTAAATAAGAGGAATTATACATGAAACGTAGATTTTTAGACATTTGATCCATCTCATAGATATTTGAATAAAATAAAGGCTTCCTTAAACCACTAGCCCTAATTTATCGTCGTTACATACTATTTACTATTGAATAAAGGGTTTGATAATGTTATAAAGGAAGGACTACTTATCTTTATTGTTGTTAAGAGTTCCGCGCAGACTTTAAACGCCTGTGGAGAGGCGGTAATTTCTAATGTGTCATCTGGTTGGGGCCGATGAATCAGGAAAAATAGTGATTGTAATGACTTGGTGTAATTAGCTTCAAGGATTTATTTGTCCTTAGCGGTCCTCTTTGGGTTAATCTTTCAGAGCGGGTATGTAATGATAGTCACTCGTACAGAACGGATCTGGATAAAACCTCAAAAAACCCTTTCTTGGTTTTGTCATCTCTCAAAGAACCTCTATAATGAAGGGAATTACTTTATCCGCCAGGAATTTTTCAAGGAGAATCAGTGGACTCGTTATTATACTCTATGTCACCTTTTAAAAACTTCAGATAATTATCACCAACTCCCAGCTCAAACAGCTCAACAGGTATTGAAAATCCTTGATAGAAGCTGGAAAGCCTTTTTTATAGCGATTAAAGAGTGGAAAAAAGATAAATCTAAATTTCAAAACCTCCTGGTTATAAACAGAAGAATGGGGAGTTTCTGTTAGTCTTTACCAACCAACAGGTGAAACTAAAAGATAGTATCTTGTTATTTCCTAAAAAAGTAAATTTACAACTGAAAACCAGACTTCATGACAAAACGGACATCAGAGAAGTCCGAATTATTCCGAAGGGAATAGGTTATTTGCTAGAAATAGTCTATAAGACAAAATTTCATCCTAAACCTTTGAATAAAGCTAATATCATTGCTATTGATTTAGGGGTTCGCAATCTCATAACTATGGCCAATAACAATGGCTTAAAACCGTTTGTTATCAAAGGTGGGGTTGTAAAATCTATTAATCAATATTATAACAAAGAATTAGCCCGAATTCAATCAACTTATGACCGTCAGGGAATAAAAACAGGAAAAACCATGCATAAATTAACCACTAGACGCAATAGAAAGATAATTGACTATTTCCACAAGATTAGCAGAAAAATAATTAATTACAGTGTAATGAATGACATTGGCACAGTTGTGATCGGATACAATCCCAAGTGGAAACAAAAATGCCAGATGGGTAAAAGGAACACCCAAAATTTTGTCACCATTCCATACTACAAATTAATTCACCAATTGGTCTACAAAGCCACAGAACAAGGGATTACGGTCATAAAACAAGATGAAAGTTATTCAAGCAAATGTTCTTTCTTGGATAACTAGTCAATCGAACATCATAACAAATATCTAGGCCGAAGAATGACTAGAGGGCTTTTCAAATCCCACAAAGGTATCATCATTAATGCTGATTTGAATGGTGCCTATAATATTATGAAAAAAGCATTCCTGAACGCTATTGGTGCTGACAGGATAGAGGATGTTGATGTACATCCTACACGATGGAGACAAGCTTCGGTGACGAGCTAGTTGATGACCTCATGTGAACAAAGTTGAACGAACCTTTATCAACTTTAATATACCTCATGAAACGTAGTCATTTAAAAGTCTGAATTAACTTGGGATATATAGAACTTATAAGAAAACCGAGTGATGTTTGTTACTTTTTTCGAACAACAAGGAATAAAGGTAATAAACATATACGAGTTGGCCTCAACATCAGCTACCGTTCAGCTCGTCCTTTAATAATGTTGGAATGTGCAAATGGAAAAAGATAAGAATGATTTGATTGACGTAGATATGGATTTCGAAACAACCCAAGAAATCCCTATTCCCTCACGGTTGGTTGACCAAGTTATTGGACAAGATCAACCAGTAGAGATAATCAAAAAAGCTGCGATCCAACGACGGAATGTTCTTTTAATCGGGGATCCAGGTACAGGAAAATCAATGCTTGGGCAGGCATTGGCTGAACTCCTGCCACGAGAGGAATTAGAAGATATTTTATGTCTTCCAAATCAGAATGATTCACATACCCCTCGTATAATGACTGTTCCAGCAATGGAAGGACGAAAAATTGTCGATCATTATAAGCAATTAGCTCGAAAAGCTGATCAGCAACGGAGTATGCTATTATTAGGAATCCCAGCAATAATCATAATTTTAGCAATTCTTCTTAGTGGGGGAGATGGTGGTACAATACTTATGGGTATTTTCGTAGGATTAGTTGCATTTTTCGTTATTGGACAGTTTAGAAGCCGAAGAGAAAATTTAGTACCCAAACTCTTAGTAGACAATTCAGAGAGTACAAGTGCACCATTCAGTGACGCCACAGGAGCGCACGCAGGGGCTCTGTTAGGAGACGTTCGCCATGATCCATTCCAATCTGGTGGGTTGGGTACTCCCGCGCACGATCGCGTTGAGGCTGGTTTGATTCACAAGTCACATAAAGGTGTTCTCTATATTGATGAGGTAGCAACCCTTAATCAAAAAACCCAACAACAACTTCTGACGGCAATGCAAGAGAGACAATTGGCAATTACTGGACAATCGGAGCTGTCAAGCGGAGCCATGGTACGGACAGAATCAGTTCCGTGTGATTTTGTTTTGGTTGCTTCAGGGAATATTGATACTGTAAGACGGATGCATCCTGCTTTACGGTCACGTATTAGAGGATATGGTTATGAAATCGCTGTGAATCATTCAATGCCTGACACAATGGAGAATCGTCGGAAATTAGTACGATTTACTGCTCAAGAAGTAGCGAAAGATGGAAAGATCCCACATTTTACACGAGATGCGGTGTTAGCAATTATTTTAGAAGCCAAGAAGCGCGCAGATCGGAAAAATAGACTATCGTTAAGATTAAGAGATTTAGGTGGACTAATAAGAGCAGCTGGCGATATTGCACGTGAAGAGGGAGTTCCTTTTACCGAAACTCAACATGTTTTAAGCTCAAGGAATCTTGCACGATCATTAGAGAACCAGATCGCAGATAGACAAATAGAACATAAAAAGGAGTATCAGGTCATTCAAACGACCGGTGGTTCAGTTGGCCGTGTTAACGGATTAGCAGTTATCGCTGACCAGACGGGAGGAGCTCGTGGGGGACATATAACACCAATTGAAGCTCAAGTTGTTCCTGCGCAGGGAGTAGGTGGAAAAACCATTGCTACAGGCAAACTTCGAGTAATTGCAAGAGAATCAGTACAGAATGTCTCTGCATTAATCAAGAGATACACTGGAAAAGATATTTCAAAGATGGATGTTCATATCCAATTTTTGGGATCCTATGATGTTGACGGAGATAGTGCGAGTGTCACTATAGCCACTGCTATCATGAGCGATTTACTAAATCTTCCAGTTAGACAAGATTTGGCAATGACTGGCTCCCTTTCAGTCCGAGGGGAGGTACTTCCAGTAGGAGGTACATCTGCAAAGATAGAAGGGGCTGCTTCAGTGGGGATTCAACAAATAATAATACCTGCAGCAAACTTTGAAGATGTTGTACTTGATGATAAAGTTCGTGAATCTGTTCAAATAATCCCAGTCAAAACTATTGATGAGGTATTATCTATAGCCCTGATTGGTTGGGATAAAAAGAAACATGTGTCTGCTATAACAACCTCGCAACCTAAACGGGTTCCAGCACCAACTAAAACTGTCCGATCTCCAAGCTGATTTCTTTGGTCAGAAGGAATTCTTTCATTTCCCCGTATTTTTCGTCGCACAGGTTCCGACAGGTGGTTTGTTGAGCTAGACAAGGGAACGCGAGATGAATTGGACAGGAGTCAAAAGGTTAATTATTCGATGGCAACAGATTTCACTTCGAGGTAAAATTATTTCCTTGAGTCTCCTGGTAATTTGTTTAACAGGTGGATCACTTCTTCTCTACTGGATACCTCACATACTCAACGAAAGCGAAAGCGAAGAGCCAGAGGGTCCTTACGCCATTATGAGTCTACGAATCAAAGATGAGAGGGTTTATACTAATGGGACAGTCATCTTCACAGTAGCTTGTCATTTTAAAAGCTACGGGGGGTATCCGATACCCAAAGAAGATCTCTATAACATTACGAAGGTATTTATTTGCACTAAAGACGACATTTTAGAATTTGATCCTTCTTTAGGCGAAATTCAAGACGTTACTAAGATAAAAGTATTAACGGGAGATCTTAGTCTAGCAGTAGATGATGAAGTAAGATTAAAGTTCGAAACATCATTCCCCCTTCAATCTGGTTTAAAATTATATATTGGTGTCTTCTCGGACGGTCCTATAGGAAAACTTACTCGATGGGATCTTTACACGACTGTACTTTCGCCCTAAATTGTACTTATTCGTACTTCAATTAGCAACCAGTTCTCCATCCTGATCTCGTGTCTCCAAATTTGGATTAGAAACGAAATAATTTAGGATAGGGTTCTAATTTTTTTCGTTTCTTTTCACAGTTGTCAAACCTCATTTAATAACTCCAATTGAGGTAATTTTCCAAATTCTGTAAATTCAACCCCATCACAAGGCAAATCTGATTCAGGGTCTTCTATTATTACTTTTTTAAAACTACAATACCATCCATCGTCTTTTCTACAGTTTTTACACATCGCCATGATCATTCGATCCTCCCCAACTAAAACTATTGGATCTCCAAGTTAATTCTTTGGTCAGAAAGAATTCTTTCCTTTCCTCTTATTCTACTTATTAAACTGTTTAATTCGGTTTTCAAGTTAATAATACCCCTAATCTTTTAAAAAGTAAATCATTACGGGCCCTGTGAGATTTGAACTCACGACCTCT
>JBHLPG010000113.1:0-11408 GCA_048939725.1 Promethearchaeota archaeon
TGTCCATATTTAGCAACGATACTCTCTTTGTCCAATATATGTTTTGTGATCGTGATGGTGATAGTGAAGGAGGGACTGAAATACGCTGGTATAAAAATGGCGTATTACAATCTGTTCATAATGATTCTCATCAAGTTTCAGCCTCTCATTTGGCCAAAAATGATCAATGGTTTGTTACTGTTAAACCAAAAGATGGACAAGAGTTTGGAATTAAACAAACTTCTCACACCATAACGATTCTAAATGTTCCTCCAAAAGTGTATAATTATTCGTATATCTTTGATTCAGGGAGTCAGATTATTCCTGAGATTAGATCTACCTTGTTAGGTCAAGCTTTTTTCATCGAAGATGAGGATATCTCCCTTTCGTATGAGTTTGAAGATACTGATCAACCTACAGATTATGATCAATCCTTAATTCAATGGTATTGCAAATTAGAAAATGGTGAATGGGAGGAAGTCTTGACTCGTCAAAATCAGACGTTCATTCCTTCGTCTGAAACGTCACCAGGGGAGTACTGGAAATGTAAGATCACTCCTTATGATGGCGCCGATTTAGGAAAAAGTGTGACTCTGAATGTGATTTATATTGAAAGTCGTCCGTGTATTCTTGGTTACAGCGTCTCAACCAAGATCGCTGATGATAAAGGAATGTACCTTGATGAAGGAAAATATAAATTTCAAGTAGTAACTTACAGCCTTAATCCAATTGTTTCCATAGAGTTCATCATAAATGACTCTTCCAAGGGGATTTATTATGCTCAGAGAAGTCAAGAAAATAATTCCATATGGATTTTAGATTATAATATCCCTCCAAGTGAGTTTTGTGCCAATTATATGGGGAAAATTCTCACAACTAAAGTTAGAGCTTGTAGTTTTATAAACTTTCAAGACCAAGAGTTTATGATATATGCTAATTATACCTTTTCATTTGAGGTAGAAGACAAATGTCCCCCTCGTGTTGTAGGTGAACCTAGTGTTACCTTTGATTCCCTTGATCCTTCAAATATCACTTTCTTCTCAAATGTTATCGATTTTGGATCTAAGATTGAGGAAGTATGTCTTTACTACTATTTCAGAGAAATTGATGAAACACCACTAGTAGGAATTGGGGCTAGTCTGCCGCAACAGGATATTCCAGAATGGCAAGTTATTGAGATGTCCCTCCTCTCAGTCAATGACACTAATGGTGTTCATAGTTACTCGGTTACTGTTCCATTTAAACATAATGATACATCTAGAGCAATAATTTATTATATTCAAACCACGGACAGTAGTGGAAATACAGGCATTCCTTATAATATCCTAAATGATCCAGGAAGGATCAGAGAATTTCATTTTGAAAAAGATTCTTTTTTATTTGATCCAACCTTAATGATAATACTCGTTGTTTTCACAATCATCTTAACCCTTTCTGGTTCAATTTTGTACCTTAGGCTGTTTGGGAAACCTGAACTGATTGGATTTGATAAAGAAATTGTTCTGAACAATATCTCTGAAGTTAGTGAATCGGAGACAATGGAAATTCTTGATATTCATACTGTTGGGATAGTTATATCATTTTTTGATCAAAGACATGGCCCAATTCCTATTATTATAACCCCAGACATATTAAAGGATAATTTTTCCAAGTTAATTGAACTATCTGATAGATCCTTTGCGAGCATAGGTTTTAATCAAGACTTTGAGAGAGAAATATCTTCAAATTTTGACTTTTTGATATCTGAAGACCGCCTTATCAGATCGTTGTCTTTTGGTTTTGCTTTACAACGACCTGACGCGAGAGGAGGCCAAGAGAACCTGATCTTGAATATTCTGATATATCCAGATGTATTTCTGTTTATCAATCAATTTCTTGATGAAATTCGGGAGAAGGTAGATATTGTACATAAGTTAATGGATAAAGACAGCTCAAAGAAAAAGTTGATCTTGTCAAAGATTATTGAAATCAGGAAATATATCTCTCAAATTATTTTAGCGTATGAGAAAACTTATGGCACCACGGATCTTCTCATCACATAAACTACCTCTGTTAGATTGTGGGCCTTCTCCGAAAGTGTTTTATTCTACAAAATCCGAATGACAGACTATTGGAGGAAATGAAGTTGGCAAACGTTATGATTGTAAATGGGAGTGCAAGAGGCAAAAAGGGGCATACAGCTTTCGTACTGACTCCTTTTATCGAAGGGATGAAAAAAGCTGGAGCTAAGGTGGAGCTCCTGTATTCTAAGAACCAGAAAATTCGGCCTTGTATTGGATGCTTTAAATGTTGGGGCGAGACAATTGGTGAATGTTTTCTGGAGGATGACATGCAGAGTATTTATTCCCAGTTAAAAGAAACGGATATTTTAGTTCTGGCAATACCAGTTTACATTCCTCTTCCAGGAATGATGCAAAATTTCATTAACAGACTGTGCCCGCTGGTTGAACCCTTGTTAGAGTATAAAGCTGGACGAACTAGAGCGAAGTTTCATGATGACGTAAAAATCTCCAAAATTCTTGGAGTAATAACAGGAGGGTGGTGGGAAATTGAAAACTTGAATGTCGTACTAAAAATTATAGAAGAACTTGCCTTGAATGCTTCCACAGAATTCTCAGGAGCACTCCTTCGCCCTCATGCTTATGCTTTAAGGAAAGATACGGAGTTAAATAGGGAAGTTTTATCCACTTTAGAAACGATTGGTGAAAAGTTTATCAGAGAAGGAAAAATAGCCCAGGAAGATTTAACATTCATTAGTCAACCACTTGTGGACAAAGAAGATTACATAACTACATGGAATAAGAATTATCTTGAAGAAAAAAGAAACCAGATGACCACATAATCGATGGATGAGTATCTATGGATAACGAACTCTTATTTAGAATCCTCCTCGTCTCCATTTATGCTGTTTTTGCTGGAGTAAGAATCTACTATAGAAGCCAAAATATCGGGAGAACCAGTGATAAGGAGTTTACTCAAAGAACAAAAGCCATAATTGTCCTCATAGTCGCCATTTTGGGGTATTTTCTCACTCTAGGGATTTGGATTGTCTTTCCATCACTCATCCTTAGTTTCCAGATGGCTTTACCCTCTATAATTCGCTGGTTGGGAGGAGGATTGGCCTTATTTGCCACAGGTCTTACTGTGTGGATCCATCGGACGTTGGGCAAACAATATTCTGCGAAGTTGGAGATTCAGAAAGACCATCAGCTAATAACAGTGGGCCCTTATAGTAAAGTCCGACATCCAATGTATGTTACCCTTAATCTGTTTTCCCTCTCCGTCTCTGTAATTTCAGCGAACTTGTTACTCATTAGTTTTGCCATTTCGGTGGCTATTCCTTTTTATTGGATTGCTAGGGCTGAAGAAGCGCTGCTGATAGAGCAGTTTGGGGAAGAATATTTGGCGTACATGCAAACCACTGGTCGATTTTTCCCTCGTCTCCGTTGAGAGCTCATTTGTGGGCACTAATCAGATCAAATTATGTGAAAAATTGTGGGAAGAACCAGAAAAAATACTATAATTGGTATGATTTTTATTATATCAGTGCTTTCTTTTGGTATCAATTTCTCCATGAACCAAGTGGTTCTAGACTCAACTGCGTCAGTAACGAGATCAAATTCCCAGAATTACACACCACGGAACCCTATTTATATCTCAAACGATGCTGGACTAGCTGCTGTAGCAACTAGTGGCATGGGAACGGCTAGTGATCCTTACATCATTACTGGTTGGAATATTAGTGAATCTCTAGCTAATGGAATTTCTATTCAGAGGACAACGAACTATTTTAGAATTCAGAATTGTTGGATCAATTCTGCTTCTAGCGGTATAGAGGTGGACAATGTTGCCCCAGGAACAGCTACTATTACCAACAATACCTGTAAAAATAATAAAATAGGTATATCTCTTGGGGCTTCGGGGTCTTCCACCATTACCGATAACATCTTGTCTAATAATAATGTTGACGGGATTTACCTTGAATATTCTGGATTTTCGATTATAGCTAACAACACTTTTAACAATTGTGGCATTTATCTTGGGGATTCTAATTCTTCAATTGTAGTGAACAACACCTGTAATGGGAATTTGGGTTACGGAATTCGCCTATGGGAATCTTCCCATTCAACTATCACCAATAACAGCTGTTATAATAATGGAAATGGCATCGAGCTTGATTATTCCGATTTTAATGTTATTCTCTTGAACGGGTTGCGTCAGAATGGAGGTTATGGGATTGAAGTCTCTGAGACTTCAGATAATAATTCTATTCACCACAATTCATTTGTCCAAAATGGGGCGCAAGCGTGTGATGATGGCTCGTACAATCAATGGTATGATGAGAAAACATTGGAAGGGAATTACTGGTCAGATTACAGTGGGACTGGTAGCTATATCATTGCCGGGGCTGCAGGTGCACTTGATCTCTACCCCTCGGGTGACACCCCTGAGCCTACTTCGATTGGAATAGGTTTTAATGATTTAATTTTCCTCCTAGTTCGAATTACCTTATTCTTAGGCATCCTCGGGGTATTAATAGTATCTCTTTTCCTCAATAGGAACAAATAATTTAATAGTTCCTAAGGATAAACTAATTCCTGTCGTGTACTCTTTCAGACCGATTTGAGAACTAGTAATTTTCTGGCAATTATGCTAAAGCATCCAAGGGAACCAACTACAATGAGTAGCCATAGAAGAAAATGCAAGTCCACACCAGTGATAAAGATCGTCTCGATTTTATAGGCACCTGCGAGTCCACTCCACCAGTAGGAGTAAGCAATGATGTCGGTAATTACATGAGCCACCATACCTGGGATTAAGGAATTACTAACTTTCGCGAGGACCCCAAAAAGTACTCCTGCAATGATGAGGACTGCAATTGCAGGTGGGGCCCAGACTTGATTGAAGTGGAAGACCGTAAAGAGAACCGCTACGCTCCCAATGGCTATTGTTGATCTATAATGCTTCTCAAGTGGGACTTGCATGTAACCCCTAAAGCCAACCTCCTCAAAAATACCTGCTGCAAGAGCTGCACAGCCTATAAACCCTATAACCGCCCAGTTTGGATAGAGGTGGAAATCGTACCCTAGATCGAATGTTTCTGCTGGAAAATCTATCAAGCGAAAGGTTAGTACCATAACCGCTTGTATTGCGATCACTACCGTGATAGCTGCTAATACAATCCAAGTTCTCACATCCCTTGACAAATGAACTAGTCGAAAATTGTTTTTCCGAACCCCAACCGTGGATTTTGGCCCCCAACTCCCGCTAAAGTATTTTAAATAGATCCAAAAAACTCCCATCACGACCACAAATGAGAAGGGCATTGGAATTATGGATATGGTGATTAACCAGATTCCTGTTCCAACTCCATACACAAGACTCCCGAGAATTAATGCTTGGATTCCCACGGGCATGTGTTGCCAAACTTGAGTTATTTTTCTATTTTTTAGCGTGTATGATTTTTTTAAATTGAGAGGATTTTCGTTGAAAAACTCGTTTTTTCTAGGTTTCATTACAATTCTTCCTTAAATTCATAGGATTTTTTCCATTAACCGTTGTATTATTAATTAAATTGGAAACATGGATGGTAACTCACTTTGTTATGTCTAAATATAGCGAAATCGCCACTAATTTCTCTTATACCTTACCAAATAACTATTCTAGACTGTTTCAAAGCGTTGGATTTTTACTTTTCAAATGCGTTTTGAATGGTTTTTATAAAATAAATTATTGATTGAGGCAGATGAAGCTCTAGTTTCTTCCCCAATTTCGCCCAGAAACCTATTTTTGTCTAGTATGGCTTCTCCTAAAATAGAGAGAGACTAGGAGACAATAATTATATAGATTAACAAATGCTTAGCTAAGTCTACGAGTAGCTAATTTCCTTATTTCCAAAAATTTTATGTTTCTTCGCTTTTCTTAGTCGATGATCTGGTGTTTTAGTTTACCCCAATCTATTATACTCCTACCTATGCCTAGTAGGTTTAGAATAAAAACTCATATTTTCCAGAGATTTCTGATGAGAAGAGATAGCTATCGATTATTTTCTGTAGGAAAGATAGGCCCATTAACCTTATATAATCGTTTAGTTCGTTCTGCGACTTGGGATCCCTCCATATTGAACACACATGAAATGTCTGATGAGGTACTCGATCTCTACCGAGAACTTGCTCTTGGAGGAGTAGGGTTAATTATTTCGGGAGGATTTCCGGTTTTTCAGGAACAAACAATGAGAGCGGCGTCAGACAAGTGGATAGCCGATTATTATGACTTGAAGATTGATGGAATCGAGAGAATGCCTCGAATTGCCCACAAGGCAAACCAAGAATGTAAAATAATCGCCCAACTGGAAAATGGAAATCTCTCAGCTAGACCCTCTGTAGTTGACTCCCCCCTCGTAAAAAGAAAAGTGAGGCCGCTCACTACGGAAGAGATTGATGATATCATAGTATGCTTTGTTAACGCTATTGTTGATATGAAGAGTGTTGGTTTTGATGGTGTTCAACTCCATGCAGCTCATGGTGGATTGTTGAGTCGCTTTCTTTCATCTTATACAAACCGCCGAGATGACGCTTATGGAGGTTCAACCTCGAATAGGGTAAGAATCCTCCGTGAGATTGTGCACAAAGCAAGAAGATCTGTTGGCAACTTTCCTATCTTGATTAAAATGAATTGTACAGATTACCTTGAGGGGGGAATCAACATTGACACTTTTCCTGAGCTTGCACTAGAGGTAGAAAAGGTAGGTGTGGATGCAATTGAAGTAAGTGGAGGAATGTGGGAGTGTTTGTTTAGAAGTGAAACTGAACTTGGTTTTCGACCTGTGCCAGCGCCTGAATCACATACACGCATTAGCAATCCTAAAAAGCAGAGCTATTTTCTAAAATTTGCAGAAAAACTCGATCTAGAAGTACCTATTATTTTGGTTGGTGGAAATCGTGATGTGGAACGGTTAGAGGAGATAATTAACCAAGGGAAGGTAGATTTCATTGCGTTGTCACGGCCCCTAATCCGTGAACCAGATTTACCTAATCGTTGGCGGGAAGGTCGAGGTGGACGCACAACTGAATGTATCTCGTGTAATTCGTGTATTTATGCTATGCTTGTTCATCCTGGTCGATCCGAACCTGGTTTAGTCACCTGTGTCCACAAAAATGATAAATCCTTACACAGCTTAGCTCAGAAATGGCTTTCCTCGTGGGTAATGAGAAATACTGTATAGATCTGCAAGCCCTTAGTGTTAAGTAAGAGCTTTAGCATCGAATCTTTATTCTTTGTCAATTTCCAATTAATTCTTGTTCTAATCTCTGGAGTAATCCTTCCATTGATTGGTGTTTGGTTTTTTCACTACACAGCCAACCAGGCCAAAAAAACAGGTACTCTGACCCAATTTTAGAGAATGTCTTCAGTTGGATAATAAGACTCATAAAGGACTCAGATATCTAATTGCGATTGATGAACTCACTATTAGTGTGGAGGAATTCTGACTGTCAATTGGAGACTTAACTCCCCTGGATTGGCCCCTTTTTTCTGTTCATTTATTCTATTTCATTCCAATTTATATTCTTATCAGATATTATAAAAAAACTAAGATTTTTGACTACTTACTATTCTCGATCTTCCTTGGTTTCCTCGTAATCGAGCAATCTGTTGAAATTTTTTTTCTGATAGAATTATGGCCTAACCAAGAGCTTTGGTTTTTTGTAAAACAAGTTAGTTTCAGTATGTTTTTATTAGTTTTGCTCCTCCATGCGGTACGGTTGAGATGGGAGGCCCCCCCTGTATTTGTCATTGTTTCTTTATTTCTCATCCCCATAATGAGTATCCAAAATGCATTGATTGTAGTTCCAGAGTATAGAGATCTACTAATAGGAATGGGGTTTCAAACTCTCATCCCTTTAATACTCGAACTTCCCAACTATATCGGTTTTGTTTCAACTTTCACCTTCATTCTTGTCTATGCAAGCATAAAACCCGTAGTTAAAGATAGACGTACTGATACAGCTAGAATCTTATGGGTAATTGTTGGGTTTTCATGGTGTGTTGATTTCATTCTAAAATTGGTGGCTTTTGACTTTTTTATAGAGATTTTCCTGTTTATTCAGCTGAAACGCTTATTTACGAGTCTTGTAGTTGTTTTCATCACAGTAAGATATCCTGAAGCCGTCTTGATTTCGCAACCCCAAATCATACGAGCCGTTAACTTATACCAATCAATTAAATCTTTAGAAACTAAACAAGACACCCAAAACTTTGGTATGGCCTCATTAATCGATTATATTGACCGAATACCAGCTGAACTTAAAAATAAATAGATGTGAAAAAACCTTATAGTTCCTCTCTGTCTATGTGTTTCATAAGTTAGTAAGAAAAAACTGGTTCAATCCCTAATTCTTCAACCTGGGCTTGCATTTCGGTATTAGAGGGGGGCTTTTCAAACCGAGTCGCCGCATCGAGGATCTTGGGTAAGATCTGCATATCCCCCGCAGTAATCACGAAGCTATCCAAGAGTCCCAGTGCCCAATGGACCGCCTTATCAATAGCCTCTTGAGTTACCAATGGTTCATAAAAATACGTATTGAACGGCTTGGGTCGATTGTCCCATGGTCGTCGAGCTACAGCTTTGATCGTTTGTACTGCCACCTTACGCTCTTGACACAGCCCAACGAGGTCATTGAAAGTTGCAGCATATCTGGAATTCTGCATTTGTAGATAATTGTACGGCATTAAGACTGTATCAAAATCAAAACGCTCCAGACTGCGTTTGTGTACGGCTGGTACTTTGCTTCCGTGACCTGTTACGCCTAAGAACCGCACCAATCCTTCTTCCCGTGCTTTGATAAATGCTTCCAAAGCACCCTCTGGCCCCATCGCTCTTTCCCATCCTACGGGATTGGTTAACCCGTGCATTTGCCAGAGGTCAATCTGATCAACTTCTAGCTGACTCAAAGACTTCTGGAGATCGTTCCATGCTCCCTCATAAGTTCGCCTTCGAGACTTGGTCGCAAGGAAGAAATCTTCACGATACTCTTTCATCCAGGATCCTATACGCTTCTCGGCATTTCCATACATTGGCGCGGTGTCAATATGATTTATCCCATATTTCAATAACATTTTAAGTATTCGATCAGCCTCCGCTTGTTTAGCCTTACTCAAGGCATATGCACCAAATATTATTCGAGTACTCATATGTCCTGTTCGCCCAAATTGGATTCTAGGAATCAAGTGTCCGTGTCTCCTTGGATAAATCGTGTTTCCAGAATTTAAATTCTAATTGGTACAAGATTTCTACTTTTTTACTCTTACCTTAAGGAAGAGGATACGATCAAAGAATACAATGACCAATAATAAGCCCAGACTAGTGGGGTAGTGAGGACTCATTATTCTGGCGAGAGAGTAAATTGTCCCGATTAACAAAACAAAGACGAAATATTGGCCATAACTATGCTCAATGATCTTAATAACCTCTGGATCCTTTCTGTTCGTTCTAGTATATAAAATCCACCTCCACTGTTAAAATAAGGTCTAAATCTGATTTCCATCCTTTTAATCACCCTTTTTCCCCATAACTTTCAATAGAGGAAAGATAAGTTGCAGTGATCTTTTTTTTTATAATTTGGAGAAATTAGACTTTTGGTGGAGACAAGGAGGAAGCTGCGTATTCTATTATAGCTACTATGGACGGAGGATACGTGGTTGTTGGATGAACAGCTTCTTATAGTGTAGGCCTGTCTGATACTTGGTTGATTAAAATTATGCCTCAAACTGTGACTTCCTAAACTACCACCCCCTCTATTTCATCCGCATCGCAATCTAACTCTTCTTCCCTTTCAAAATTAATCCCTGGCTTTCTGGTATTGTTTTTATCTACTATATTAGCATTATTGTTATGAACTCCAAAAAAAGGAGGAAATAAAGGAACTTGAGCCTTGAAATACATAGATAATAAATCTATTCACGTGAAGGCTGATTCCTGAGGCATATTTAATAAATCTGTTTGAAATTATCTTCTGGTTCATCTAAAGGAGAGAAAAAAGAACTTTTACAATTAGAAGCCAAAAAAAAGACAAAACAGCGTTTTGTTCCATTCTTCTTGCCTCAATCAATTTACATTTAAATTAAGTCGATTTTTCTAAGTACTACCCACCTATAGAGAGGAAGAGTTATGAGTCTTACGAGCTTCTTAGGAATTCAGACGATTCCCTCAAATGCTCAAAGGCTGATTCGAACCTTCCTCTTACTCAGTTTAATGGGGGCTTTTCTCGGGAATCTCTCCAGTACGTTTTTCATTCTGTTTGCTATTAACAAATTAGGCTTTACACAAGCGAGTATCATCATGTCTTTCGTGTTACTCGTCCAAGTGTGTACAGATTATCCGAGTGGATCACTTGGTGATTGGATCGGTCAGCGATGGGTACTAATTATTTCATTCATCTGTTATGGAGTCTTTTACTTCCTTTTGACCATAGCTACGACTTTTTCAGGTTTTCTCGTCCTCGCGTTCTTTAATGGTTTAGGGAATGCTCAAGCTTCTGGTACATTAGGGACATGGTTGGATAATAATTATCAAAAAGTAATCGAAGATACTGATCCTGAGAGAAAAATCTATGGATTTACTAACGCTCGTATTGGGAGTTTAAATCGAATCATTATGGCAATAGCGTTTGTTGTGGGAGGAACAATCGCCACAGTCATATCACGGGAACATGTTTTTTTCATCCAAGCGTGTTTATCCCTTATTCTTTTGGTTACGTGTTTTTTTCTGGTAAAAAATGTGAAAGTAGATACTTCTGAAGAAACATCTCCAGCTAAGACGTCTGGAAGAAAGTATTTCACGTTTTTTATGGGGGGATTCAAGTTTCTTTTTTCTAGCAAACGAGCGTTTTTCTTCTTGGCAGGCATGTCTTTGATTTTTTCTGCTTTTAATGTATGGGGAACGTTGATGCTTTTCCCAATTTACTTTGGATATTCTGGATCTGATGGATTAGCCAGCCTTTATCGAACGATATTGTTTCTCGTGGGTATTCCATTAGGAATCGTCATGGCTAATGTTAGTAAAAGATTTTCAAATGAAAAATATCCCATAATTCAATTCTTGGGTCTATTATTATATTTTCCACCTTTTATTTTATTATTAACAGTTATTCCCACCACCAATACGTTCACTCCATTAGGTCTTATCCTAACAGCTCTTATCCTCACTGTATCTATCAATTGTCTTTTGGACATTGCAGGAATCTTACAGGGGAGAACCTTACTTGATTTAATTCCCTCGGAAAACCGTAATAGTGTCTATTCGCTGATCCCAACTCTTGTCTCGGTTATTGCCATTCCAATCTTACCTATTGCAGGAATATTAATTGAAGACTATGGTATGGTTGCTGGTGTCATTGTTCCCCTGTTTATTAGTCTCGTTGGTACAATTT
>JBHLPG010000444.1:0-2825 GCA_048939725.1 Promethearchaeota archaeon
GTTAAAGCTGCCTTTAATTCACTCAGTGGAAGATAAAATGGATATGGTTCACTGTTAGTTTTCAAGGGTACTAATTTTAAGACATTTACTTCTGCAATCATTGGTATTTCTGCTCTAATCTGGTCTAATATTAGTCCAGCATCGTCAGGTGTGACAATTAGATTAATTATTTCTCTGCCAGAGAGGTATTTTGTTGGGGGTAATTCAAGACAATCGAATCTCTTGAAAACAGTATCTAAAGGAAATTCAGTACATTTACACAGTTTAACAATAAGCTGAACATGGTTCCGTTCGGGAAATGATTGAACAATATGCCCAAAGTTTTTTTCAAAATCCAAAATAGCTTTATCAAGAGCATCTTTGGTACCTTTCAACTCAATAATATCATTTTGGTTATTACACCACAATTCTATCGTAACATCGGGATGATCTTGAGAGAGCTTATGAAAGGAGTTAGAACTACTCCGTTGATGAGTTATTTCAAGTATAAAATTGTATAACAACGTAATCACCCTGATGGATTATGATAATTGGAGTCATTATAATTGTTTCTAGCCGCCTATGGGAGGTTGTTAACTTATGTATTCTTTTGAGATGGTATGGAAATAGGTGAAATTATTGCATATTATTCAAAATGAAAGGCAAAAAGCACAATTGGTGTTGTTAAATGCAAATTTTATTTGGGGAATTACCCCTATTTTTCTGGAAGTTGTTTTAAAGTATATCACACCTCTTCAAGTAACAACAATACGATTTGGAATGGCAGCTATCATCCTAGGTATCTTTCTATATCTATCCAAAGGTAAAAAAGCCTTTTCACTAGCATCCGTTAAGATTCTAATCATTCTTGGGTGGTTAGATGCATTTGGATACCTCACAGCAACAATAGGACAAGATCTGACAACACCAGGTTTCGCAACACTACTTTCGTCACTGTATGTGTTTTTGGTCCCTTTCATTGCCTGGAAACTTGAAAAGACCATAATCCATAGAAATGTGATCTATGTGGGAATTCTATCATGGTTTGGGGTTTTTCTAATGAGCTTCAATGGTGATTGGTCAAATTTCCTGAATTCATCCATGGTAGGAAATTGTTTTTTGATTTTTTCAGCAATTATGTGGGGATTTTATACGGTAATTACTGGAAAGTATCTGAGGGAGAAGAATGATCACGAAGAGAAAGTCGATTTATCATCATTTACGTTTGCTAGTCTATTTCACACGTTTCTGGCACTTTTTATAATTTCACTTTTAATGAAGGAACCACTACCTTCTCTACCTGTAGATATTATTCCATATTTCATTTTCTTAGGGCTTTTTCCGACTTTTATTGCATTAGGCTTATGGAATTGGGCTATAATAAGATTGGGTTCAGTAAATACATCATTTTTCCAACTACTCCAAATACTAATACCAATCATTTTAGAATTCCTCTTGTATCAACAGATCTACTCTGTATGGATATACAGTGGAATGGCGCTTATTTTCATGTCAACACTATGGTTTAATGGAAGAGATTTTCAGAAAGAAGAAGTGAAAGAGGATTTACGATCGCAGAAGAAACAAGAGGAACATCCAGTAACATTATCTACGGGTCTGAAGGATATTATTTCTGTAAAATGCTGTCGAACTCCCACGAGTTAGATACAAGAAGGTTAGAAAGAAAATGTACGAAACTGAACAAAAAATAAATTTTAGGTCTTATATAGAAAAAATCTTGACAAAAAAGACTCTTATTTTTTTGATCCATGCTTTCATTGGTTGGGCTCTCTGTGGAGCTGTCATGAAAATAGGTTTAGCAACCACTTCAGAGATGAATGCTTTGATTATTCATGCGATTGCAGCGCCAGTTTTTTTTAGTGTTATTTCTTTTGTTTATTACAAAAAATTCGGATATACAACTCCACTCCAAACAGCCATTGGATTTACGATGTTTGTAATATTAATGGATTTCTTTGTGGTAGCTCCAATATTTGAACAAAGTTATGAAATGTTTTATAATCCCCTAGGAACATGGATCCCATTCCTTTTGATTTTTATATCAACATTTTTGACGGGTTTTTTCCAATCGAGAACTGTTTCTAAATAAAAGACGTAATTGTGACGGATCTGGGACACTTTAACCCAATCCCCCCCTTTCATTTTTATCATCAGATAGTTGAACCTGTTGTCATAGCGGATCGACATCACTCATTATTTCCTCTGATGTCATAATACATTTACCTGAAAGAGCAATTGGTCTGGTTCCGTTTAGAACTTGATTTCATAATCATTCAAAAAATACTGTGTGTTATGAACTCATTTTTGCAGGGAGGGCCTGCACATATATGTGCATCTGTCTTCCCAATGGTCACAATCCATGACCAACAAATACCATAATTGACTTGACCATCAGAAAAATGATCACACATTGAATGATCATGATCCTGCAATGCTTTTATTATAGTCTCAGTATTAATTTTTCCTTTGTATTGATCAAACCATTGTGTCAGAAATTCTTTTCGAGGGTGATATAATTTAGTTAACTCATCGATTTGATTATATTTTTCCATATCTGGTGAATCAAAGAGTAAGGTTACAAACCCAAACCCATCCTCAGAATATGTTATTTTCGTTTTTTCTCGGTGAGCTTCAACCTTTGCAATAGTATTGTTCTTATCAATGATCAAATATGCTACACCCCATGTTTTTGGTATTTTCTTAAGAAATACTGTGGCTTCTTCTGTTGTCTCACAGTTATCAAGAATCTATCGTGTTGCTACATTAAACATTACCCCTGGGCCAGAGTTAACAAATGATGTGGAAGTAGAGGATATCGCCACTCC
>JBHLPG010000114.1:0-11291 GCA_048939725.1 Promethearchaeota archaeon
GTCCTACAGTCCAACTAATTCCATTGTCGTTTTTATACTGCGTCAATTTGCTAACAGAGTCAAATGATGGGTCAATAGAAATAGATAAAATTTTAACTTCTGGATAATTAGATTTAAGTGATGCTAACTCACCTAGTTGAGTTTTACAAGGGGCACACCATGTTGCCATAAGATCAAGGATAATTGGATCACCAGCATAATCTGATAACATTACTTCTTCTCCATTTAACAACTCAAATGAGAAATTTAACTTGTCAGAGATAGAACTCCCTGTAGGGGTCGGTTGAGTAAGCTGGTAGTTACCTAATGATAAAATCCCCAAAGAAATAATTGAGAAAAAAGCTACTATCATAACAACTTTTGTCAATGAAAAAGATGAAGATGTAGAAGCCAGTTTATGTTGTTTTCCTTGGATAGAATCAATAGAAGAAATTATATCTTCTACTTTCTCACTTTGAGACATCTCAATTTCATTTGAACCCTTTTGGGGGATTTTGATGGCGCGTCTTGCCATTATTCTGCCTTCAGTATATTCTGAATTCATTTTCTTTTGTGGATTTTTAATTTTCTCGATTCGAAATCCAAAATCAAGGAAAACCAATATTTTTGAATTCCGATTCAGAATTTAAGTTTCATGTTTAATTACAATAAGCAGTGTGCACGGTGTATACTAACTTTTTAATTCACTTGTATTCTCTCTTGAATTAGAGTATGTCTTCAATATCTCTATCTTGGTGATTTAGCATTTTGAGAAAGCATAGCTTATCTCGTCTATTTCCTCTATCAATGTTGCTTGTGATATTTCTATCGAACAGCTCTATAATAGCTGAATCTACACCTCAGAAGCTTGAAGTAGTTTCGAATGATTATGATTCGTTATTTAATCCTTCTTTCGAACTTCAAAATGCATCTAATCCTGATAAAACCATTTTACCGAAGACTAACCTTACTGTGAGTAGTTATCTAGATACAAATCCAGAGAATACATATAACGCAACTGTCCTCTCATTAAATAGGAGTCACTGGCTCATTCATTGCGATTACACTTTCCTTACTTTAGATGATACATCTTTCGATACAGTTGTAGATCGAACGAGTATTAATCATTCTTACGGAGCAATCAATTACTGGGATTGGGAAAATAATCCAAGTAATGTTTTTGATTTTTGGATAGATACTACAGGATTTTATAATGGTTACGAATTTACAGAGGGACCAGCAACTGCAGTTGTTGCTTCTGATACTATAAAAATGTTCAGGATTGACCAAGAATTTACTGCTTGGAAAATTACAATAGATGTAGGTATTATTATCTCTGTATGGTATGCAACTGACAGTGGCTTATTTTTATGTATGAAACAAGACTGGGTTGTCAGTCTAGTTTGGTATAATTTGACAAAGGCAGAGATCGCTCAAACTCCCCAAGGTTATGTTGGACCATATTTAAGCCAGAGTTCCCATGCTAATAATTCAAGATTGGCATCTAATACTTTAATCACTATTGAATTAACCTCTCCATATGGTACTGACGTAATTTATTATCACTGGGATGATAATGGCAATTCAACAACCCATTTCAATTTTATCAGTCTCAATTTACCCGAGGAAAACAATACTCATGATTTAACTATCATTGCGTTTGATAATGTTGGTTACCAGAGTATTTATCATTTGATTTATACTACAGATAATACATTACCAGGTATCTCACTAATTAATCAGCGAAATAATTCAAAAATAAAAGGTTCAAGCCAAATTCAGTTACAAATCTCTTCTGGAAATGGAACAATATTCTATCGATGGGATGGAGGAGATAATGAAACTGTCGATGAAGGGTCAGCCATTGCGATCCCAAATCCCGAAATAGAAACCTCTCATACCCTAGAGGTATATGTGAAAGGAACAACTGGATTATGGGTTAACTCTAATTTTACTTGGATCGTTGATAATACCCCTCCCCTACTAATGTTCGGTTTTGAGAATAACTCCGTTATCAAAGGAGATGTCAAAATCGCGGTGTACTCTACAGAAGATATTAACTTAACATACAGGTTAATGGAGATGGAAAATCGAAGTACTCTGTTAAACACTGGTGAAAACCATACGATTTCCTATTCAAATCTGAATAATGGGAGTTATCAACTTTTTATTATTGCTATAGATGAAGCTCACAACATTGCCAGTACAACTATACTATTTTCTGTTTATACGAGTGCTTTTAACTGGAATTGGAGTTTGGAGGCTGCTGCACCGCGAACAATAAAAATCATCAATGCTACAAGTGATCTATGGTTTATTCTCACTTTAGCTTCAGCGACTGATCAATCCTTCAACCTCACAGTCTTACCAGAACATCTGTATCCTGAAAATAACAATATGATTGAATATGTCATAGAATTCAGTTGTGAGAACCCAGATGATATACTTTTCATTAGTCTCACCCTACAACTAAAGATGAATACCACTGTGTTCCCTGTGTATCAATGGGTACATTGGGATGTCAAATCAGAAGAATGGGTTAATATTACAACCTCTTACAATGAAGTATCTAATAGTTGGGAAGCAACGTTTGATGGATTTATCCCTTATTTCGCGTTAATAAATCCAGGCATTAAAACGACTCTTATATCAATTATTCCTGGTGGAGGTGAGATTCCTTCATTTGAAATTGTTCCTGCTATTTTATCGCTAATCATGTTTACAATCTTTCTGTACAGAAAAAGGAGATCAAAAAACTCAAAATATTCAGGATTGAATTGAATTGAGCTACAAAAACCCTCCATCGGATCTCCTTATAGTAAATCAGGATAAGGTCATCTTCAGCTCAGGGATGGGAAAATTAACAAGTCGTACAGAAATATCAGCTACCCTTACTAATGTCTTAACTCTATTTTCTCAAAGAATATTAAATGGGGAAGGAATCGATTCAATTCGATTTGATAACCATATGTTGGTGTTCTTACCCTCACAAAATCCCAAATTTCCAGCACTTGCCGCAGTCGTACTTGTTCCCATCGAGGTGAGTGTAAAAAATGTTCTTCCACGTATGAAAATCATCCTAAACTTAATGGAAGAGTATCTACAAGGGAAAATATATAATGCCAAACTTCCAGAGTTAGATTGCTTTAATAGAGTGATTAATTTCCCTTCCCAGGCACTTTTCCTTTTACCAAAGACAGCTGAAGGAGTACGATCTGCTCTTGTCCTTTTGGCTTGTTTTGCACACGATTTTCATATTAGTCTTGAGAAAATAACATCCCGAATGTTCTTTGTAGTAAAAGATGATTACCTAGCCCTTGAAAATGTCATTGAGAAATTTCCCAATCTGGGAGTCTTATCTTTTTTCTCATTACCAAGTCATTTGAAAAACCCTCCAAATAAATTCTGTGAAATTGGTCACAAATCATCCATTCGGCAGTTCTTTTCTGCAATTCATGAGGAGAAACCATTCCAAACATTAGCTAGGTTGGTTGGATCTGGTTCTAATGCGTTTAAAATGAAATCATTTATTGAAAATGACGAAGCTTTAGAAATTATGCAATCAATCGCTTCTTTAGATAAAGTATATGATGTGTATGTACGGAATGAGATTCTCCAAGCTACAGTAATGAATCCAGGTCGCGATATTATAACTACATTATCTTCCCCTTTGTTAAAAAAGATGATGGAAATGGCAGAACGAAAAGAGGTTGCTACTAATTCCTTACATCCCCAAGTAACTCAACATCGAGAATTAGATCAAGTTGATGGATTTGTCAAGTTAAGAAATGTTAACAGGGTCTATAAAATAGGAAATCAAAAGATTTATGCCTTAAAGAATATATCTTTAGATTTAGAAGGAGGCCAACTCGTAGTAGTCTTGGGACCGTCTGGTTCTGGTAAAACTACTCTGTTAAATGTTATTGGAGGGATCGATAAGTGTGAGGGGACAATTGAGGTAGGAGGCCTTAAGGTCACAAAATTAAGTAAAGGAAAGCTAACAAAGTATCGACGTGAGAAATGCGGATTTATTTTTCAATTCTTTAATTTAATACCTATTCTTACTGCAATGGAAAATATCGAATATGCTGTAGAACTCTCCAAAAAAAGGAAAATGTCCCAGAGTGAGGTAAAAAGAAAAACGGAGGAATATGTCAAGAAGATTGGCTTATGGGAGAAGCGATTTATGTTTCCCTCTCAACTTTCTGGAGGTGAACAACAACAGGTAGCTGCTGCCCGAGCTTTTGCTAAGGAACCAGACATACTTCTATGTGATGAACCAACAGGAGAACTTTCGGTAAAGGAAGGCAAAAAGGTATTAGCAGTGATTCAAGGAATAATTAAAGAAAGACAAAACATGTTAGTTATACTCGTTACTCATAATCAGAAGATTTCTTTGATTGCTGATAAAGTTATTAGATTACGATCAGGTAAAGTAGACTCTATTGAGTCACAAGCCCCCACTCCTGCAGAAAATATTAGTTGGTAATGGAAATTATGAAAGGAGCTATATAATTTGGCTAAAACGGCTAAGAATATATATCGTGCTTTAAAAGCTCATAAAATTCGTTTCTTTACTATTGCATTAGTAATTGCCATAGGAATCACTTCATTTAATGGAATGGTCACTGCTTTTATACTCATGAATCGGACATATAACCAAGCATTCACGGATTATAGTATGGCAAGTTTCACAATGCTAACAGCAAATCCAGGAGGATCAGGTGAGGATGCATGGATTGATACTAACAATCTAACAAGATACATGGATGAGTTTATGAGCTTGGAGGAAGGATCTAAAGTAGTTCGTTATGAACTTAGGATCGTTTATGATACAATATTTGAGATTAGAGGTACTCGTCAAAATGGTCGAATTGTTGCATATAGTACAGTTGAAGAAAATGGAGATTATCGACCTAATCCTGAAGTAAATAGCTTCAAAATTATAGATGGAGAACCATTCTCAGAAACAAGCCAATACAGAAACGTTTGCATTGTTGAAACACACTTGGCGACTTATTGGAAGTTAAAGCAACACGAGTTCATTGCTGTTGGAGATGACAATACTCCCTTTGAAGTACTAGGTTCACTAGGAACACCAGAGTATTTGATAAATATGGGGTCTTATGCAGACATTATGCCAAGTCCACGGCGTTTTGGTGTTGTATATCTACCCCTAAGGTCAGCACAGCGGTTACTAGATGTACCAGGAAAAGTAAACGAAATTTCTGTGCTATTAAAAGCCGATCTCTTTCCTCGTCAACGAGAAGAAATAGCAGATGACCTTAAAAGCTTTCTAGAAGAGACTCATGATTTAAAGCTCAGTGATCCCATTGATAGAGATAAACAAGCAGCATATTATGTGCTTAAACTAGACATTGATGAGGCACGAGAATTTGGTATTGTATTACCGGCAATCATACTAGCAATGGCAATGGGGGGACTTTATGTGCTGCTCGGGAGAATGGTTGTCGCAGAACGAAAAGACATTGGTGTCGCTCAAGCTCTTGGTTATAGTCGCAGAACAATCATCCTCCAGTACCTGGGGATAGCCATGGTGGTAGCCATAATCGGAACCATTTTAGGAACAATCCTAGGATTGTTATTTCTGGAATGGTTTGGTCCTCTCTATACTCAAATGTTAACAATACCATTTAGGCCGAAAGTAACTATTGAATGGCCTATAATCCTAGTAGGAGTTCTGTTAGGTCTTCTTACAGGATTTATAGGAGGATATCTGCCCATTAGGGGATCTATACAACCTCTTCCAGCAGAAAGTCTTCGTTTTGATCCATCTCTCCATATTACGACTGGACGTGTACCACTATTTGAAAGAATATTGAATAAGCTCCGAATACACCTAAAAGTTACTGGATACAAAATTCCTGTTAGGAACTTCTTTCGCAGCAAACGACGTACCTTCTCCTCTGTATTCGCAGTCGTTGTGGCCGTTTCATTGATTTCTATGGTCTTTGGTATGATTGAATCAATGTCTTTTTCTCTTATTTATCAGTATGATGTCGCAGAAGATTGGGACTTACGGGTTGATTATTCAGAAATTCCTGTTAATGCATCCCAAATTGCTATGGGAATTAATAACTCAATTGACGGTGTAGGAAATGTAACATACCACCTCGTTTCAGGGGCAACGGTAACATCTGACAAATCTGATGAGAGTAAGCAAGTTCAATTGATTGGGATGAATAATTCAGGTGGGTATATAGGTCATAAATTCGAATTTGTAGCTGGTGGGTGGGACCCAACGGGCATAGTTCTAAGTGTTCCCGTAGCTGAAAAATTAAAAGTATGGGAAAATGATACGGTGGATCTAGAATTACCTGTTTTGACAAATATTACAAGTACAGCTCCATTAAGAGCCCATTTTAATATGATCAATTTTACATTCCGTATTACAGGACTTGTCGATGAATTTAATGGATTAGTTGCCTACATGGAACTAAATAAGTTGGTTGATGTAAGTGCATTCCCAGGCCAACCTGCAAATGTGATTTTAGTAAAAGTGGATAATCCCACTTTGGATCAACTGAATTCAATACGTGAGGAAATTTATCAAAAGTTTAGTTATAATATTAGAAATATCTATACAAAAGAAGAACAGAGTAGCGATTTCTTGGATCTTCTTGATTTGATTTATTTCATCATCTACATTGTTGCAGTATTTGCTGTTATTCTTTCATGTTCAATTGTCTATAATACTATTTATATCAATTTACAAGAACAACAACGAGAGATTGCAACTCTCTTAACTATTGGGACACCAAGTAGACGCCTTGTACGAAATGTTACCGTTGAGAATTTTACTATCACAATCATTGGAACCATTTTAGGGCTAATCCTGGGGTGGATGATGTTATGGTTCTTCATGAGAATCATTTTAGATCTGGAATTTTTCCGTGTAAAACTGTTTATGAGTAATGATACAATTCTAATATCATTTGGGCTTACTTTGATAGGTGTTTTAGTGGCCCAATTCTTCCCCTTAAGAAAAGCTTTGAATCTGAATCTCGCAGAAGCAACAAAGGAGCGAGTGGTCTAGGAGGTATAGCTAAATGGTATTTATCACACTAGAGAACATTCAAAAAGATTATACACTAGGGGAAACAACAATTCCAGCTTTAAGAGGAATTGATCTCAATATAGAGCTGGGAGAACTCGTCATCATTTTTGGTCCATCTGGAGCTGGGAAAACCACCCTTTTAAACATGATAGGAGGATTAGATGTTCCTACATCTGGTAATGTGATTGTTGGTAAAATTCATGTTTCCACACTCTCCGATAAATGGTTAACGATTTATCGAAGAAAGAAAGTTGGGGTTGTATTTCAATTCTTCAACCTCATTTCGCGTTTAACAGCTCTAGAAAATGTAGAATATGCTTTAGAATTAGTAGGTGTGAAGAAGAATTCCAATGGTGAAGTTAGTTTCGATTCAAAAGAGATTCGTCGAGCAGCTATGGATTACCTTGATAAAGTAGGTCTCCATGAGCGGATCCATCATTTTCCTGCTCAGTTAAGTGGAGGAGAACAACAAAGAGTTGCTATAGCCCGAGCATTAGCAAAAGAGCCAGAAATTCTATTGGCAGATGAACCAACTGGGAATCTAGATTTTAAAATCGGTAGACAAGTATTAGAAATTATGGAAGCAATGACAGGGAAGAAGCTCAATCGCACAGTAATTATCGTTACGCACAATGAAGCTATTTGCCCCTTAGGGGATCGTGTGATTCGATTATCAGATGGTAGGATAGTTGAGGATTATACCCAAACATTCACGCCTGCAAAGGAATTATATTGGTAATCTAAGGAAAAAAGAAAAAAAAGTCGCCTTAGAGACCCTCGGGTCGTTCATCAACTATTTTAACGACTTTTGTACCTCCTCGCATGAAGAATAATCGCTTAAAGTGTGTTCCAAACTTCCTTTTTGTACTCGAATTGTCCTCATAGACTACATTCAAACCCATTATCAGTTTTCCAACAGTCTGACCATTAGTAAAACCAGGAACCAAAGGGAAGTACACAAGTAGACTGAAAATAATCATGAATACAAAGATGGGTAGAAGCACTTCTGTGTATGTAACATCCTCAAAGGCTGGTAATAATTGTTGCAAAAAAAACCAATCGATTTGGCCTAAAAACGTGAATATTACAGCCAGAATTATCACAATGACAAGATCAATTACAAGAGCGATTAAACGAGGGCCCATCGGAGAGGTTTCATATTTTATTCGTTCAGTTGACATGGTAATCACCATTTTATGTTCTTTTATTACTTGTTCTATAATTTTACCTTTTTAGGATTTATGTGAGCTCTATATTCTTTCACGACAATCATTATTAAATATTCTCGTGTACAGTGTGCACAACCCCTTAAATATCATTCCAGAGGATGCACTACATGCGAACATCAACGATAACTGTACGCTTACCGCTAAAGGTTTTACATGAAATTGAAAGACTCTCAGAGGTTACCAAATTACGTCCCTCCGTTCTCTGTGCGTATGTGCTGCAAGACAAGCTGCGCGAATGGGTTCATGAATATGCAGAGAATATATCCAAAGAAATCATAGGTGATCGCAAATGATTGACATAATACTCCGTTTAAGTGCTATGATTAGCATGCTCTTATTTGCGGCCTTATTCCTTTATGCTGCGATAAAATTTTTCAGAATCTGGCGAAAATTCCGGGAAGAGGCTTTGTTTCATCTTGGTATGCTGAGTCTAGGCATGATCTTCTATTTTCTCATTGTATTTCTTATGGTTGCTTTAGCAGGGGATCCTGAAACGACCGTATTCTTCCTCAAAAGAGTGATTGGTATTGCGTACTCGATATTATCTCTCGAAATGAGTCTATTTTATGTCACTGCTTTCACAAATAGACGTACTCTTTGGGAAAAATATATCCCATATTTCTTTGGGATCACTACTGGAGTTTCTTTTGCTATCTTAGGTATGAGAGAAACAGACCCCTGGTTTTCAATCCTTCTATTAATTGCATACATCGTACCCTTATTCTTGATAACTATTCTCGTTATTAGAATTGTACTTAGTTCATATCATCTTTTACAAGATGATCAGCTTACCCCCGAGGACCGAGGATTCATTAAAACAATTGCTGGTACAGCTTTAATCCTCTTTGTAGGTGCATTAGGAGATCTTTCGTTCTTTTGGGCCGTTATTCTAATTGGGGCTGATCTTTGGCCTTTTATTGTGTTACTCAGCGGAATCATAACACCCCTGATACTTGTTCTCTCAATTTATCTCATAAGAGCGATATTTTTAAACATTGAAGAAGCAGATATTGTCCATTTGATGAATCTTTTAAGTTAAGGTATATATTTTTTTTCTGCACGTTCAATCCGTTCTGTAATCGAAGGATGTGACATAAAGAAAAATCTCTCCCACCAGGGAGGGTCAATATCAGAGAGGTTTTGGTCAGCCATCTTAATAAATAGGCTTTTAGCGACAGCTGGATCCGTAATAATAGAGGAGGCAAAGTCGTCTGTCGAAACCTCTTGTCTTCTTGAATACCAAAGGGAGGGGATATCAATTCCGAAGGAGATTAACCAAAAGCATAAACCGATGACTGGAATGCCGCTAACATCTCCAATGATTGAGGAGTAACCAAAGAGGTTAGCAAGAGGGGAGAATGTCAAATGGGTGAACAAAAAAATTAAAAATGTGGTAATACTTCCAAGAAGAAGCCTTTTCCAGAAATCATTGTGCTTAAAATGACCGATCTCATGAGCAAGAATCCATTTGATTTCAGTCGGAGTATAAACATTAAGCATTGTATCTGCAATGATGATTCGTCGAGTATTCCCAACCCCTAGAAGTGCTGCATTCGATGTGGTTGCCATTTCGCCTATACGCCATATAAAAGCTCTCGTAGCTTTAATTCCAATTTGCTCTGTCATTTCTATAAGTTCTTTGGCTAGCTCGGGATGACTATCCTCTAATGGATCAAATTTAAAGAAAATTGGGAGGAAAATGATGGGTACTAAGTTGGCAAAGATTAATGTAAACAATATCATTATGAATGTCGCCCATATCCACCAAGAATAGGGGAATGTCCTCAATAGCCAATAAAATCCTTCAAACATAGGAAAACTGATGACAAAACCGACAAAATTCCCCTTTAGATATCTCCAAAGCCACTTCTTATTAGTAAGCTTTGAAAGACCGTATTTCCGGCTTAATCTGGAGTGCAAATAAAATGAGACAGGGAGTTCCCCAGCGTTTACAATAAGAAAACCAACTATAAAAAAAATACCCGTTACCATGAAAGGATCTACTATGCTAATTTTATTCAATATATCTTTAAAAATTACTGTTATCCGAGAAATTAGAACACCAACAGAGATTATGAAAGAAATGATCATTAATCGAATACTGAAGTGACGAGAAGTGCGTGTATAAGTAATTGCTAACTCCCGACGTTTGGAATCAAACTCTGTTATTAGCGTGGGTTCAGCGAGAGGAGTTTCGTTACTCTTTTCATCATCCACATTAGTAACCTTCCTATTTTTTGGTTCTTAATTAGAAGTAGATCCTGATTTATCAGAAATTAAATTTATTCTAAAAAATGGTTTTTACAATAATTTGACTCGGTGTTCTTTGTATCACTTCAGGATCTAGAAATTTCATTCCCTATATGCTCTGATTGGGAAAATATACGTTTTGTCGAATCTTTTCTATTTTTGTCGCTAAATTAAATCTATTTTACAGAATTGTTCAAATTTTATTTGCAAAGGTTAAAATCTATTCATTTTTGTCACTTATACATCATAATACTTCTTCTATTAAATGTAAATTTAAATCCTAGGAAGACGAGATGTGAACCATGCAAATCTTAAAAAGGAATAAATTATTAATTATGTCTTCATTTATAATATTAGCTCCACTGGTTGTTGGGGTACAAGTTTTCACAAATAATATGCCAATTACAATCATTGAATCGCTAAATAAAGACAATTTGGAAACCATTCCCACATCGAATGAAGGAAACAACGATATAAAGTCAATTTATGAAAGGGATTCTAGTATTTATCTTAATAATGTCTTAGAACGCCTCAGTTCGGGAGAAGAGCCTAGTACTTCAGAGAGCGTATTTCTCTCCTATTCGGATCGGCTACCTGATCTACCAGATTGGGTAGAAATTCAAAGGTACTTTACGCTAGTCCCTTTGATACAAATAAGCACTAGTCTTGAAAATATCCTCAATCTTACAGAAATTCGTCATGTTGACGCTGTTATCCCTGTTGGGAAAGGAGTTTTAACAAAAATATCTAGTTTT
>JBHLPG010000009.1:0-41938 GCA_048939725.1 Promethearchaeota archaeon
TCCCAGCGAGCATTAAAATCATTGAATCAAAAGTACATTGGGATGAACATCGTCAAGAAGGTTATTATGAGATATTAAAAGCCCGAAGTACCCCTAAACATATTCCTTAGAATCCCTAAGCATTGAAAGGTTAGGTTCGAGCTTCTCACGAATAAGAATTAAGAGAAAAGGATGTCTAGGAAAGGAATGGGGAGAAACGGTAAGTAAAATTGGCCGGAAATTCAACAAAGATTACAGCAGGAAGCTTTTCTGCTATTCCGGACGGTGATCAGCGTCATTGCAACGGGTAAGCCTCTGCTGACCGATACAATAGCAGTCTTCGTCAAATATATCCTATAGCCTCTCTTACCATCTTGAAAATCCAATACCACAAACTTCAGACACAAATAGCAGAAATAATGCGATTTCTTCCATTTCTTGGTTATTGTCAGAAGTTATAAATACCACACCGTCTCCTTGTTTAAGAGGAGTCATTAAATAAGAAAGAATTTCATTCTGAGATTTACCAAGAGTCCAAATTTCCTCCTTTTCAAATTGAGAACGAATTTCACTCTCTTCAACAAAATTTTTAAATTTTGAGGGTATTTTTTCCTTAATATAATCTCTTTTTGGTGGTATAATTAATATTGATCCTTCTTTTGGGATTTTAAACAAGTCAGGCATTTCTAATATTCCCATTCTGACTTGTGTGAGATATTCTACAACACTTGACCATAACAATGCTCGAAGAGCAATCATTTGTTTATCTTTGGAGACAGTTAAGGAAACGTGATTCCCTTTAAGGTGTATTTCTCCTCCAATTCTAATCGAAAGATCCTCTAGAGAGTCTCTCAAGGCTGACAATCGGTCTTGTACTGTGGAAATATGGATAGTAAATTGATTACCTTCACCTTGGAAGAGCCGTATTGTAATTGTGGATTCCTCATATGGAATATTTGGGTTTTCGGGAATATCGCTCATGTAAGGAGTAGTATCAAGGATAATTGGGATCGAATCAAAACGATACTCAAGACCACGTTCTCTTGCTTCATCCAAACGCATTTTAACAGAATGATCAACATCTAAAGCCAGTGGAGTGATGACAGTTTTTTTGAATTCAGCGATTATACTTGGTGCTTCTTCAGGAATTGCATCTGGATCTGCAACCAATCTGAATGGTGGTTCTGTTTCGACTATTGGTTGAAATTCAGGTTTGATTTCCAGTTCGGGTTGTATATCTTCGAAATCTGTGGATGGAGGGGTAACTTCTTTTTGAACCTCTGGCTCTTTAAGAATAGGGATTGCTTCAACAATGGGTTTTTCAGGAATTGGAGGCTTCTCAGGGATTTCTTCAGTAACTGGGATTTCTTTAGCAGTTGGAACTAAAGGAGTTAATTCTCGCAATTTCTGCATGACGGGGGCAGACATTGTAACAATAATATCTTTTCCAGGTTGCAATACTGTGGACAACAATATTTCTTGTCGAATAAACTCATCCTCAGATCGGGGAAGCATAGAAATAGATTGAGCAAGTTCTCTTGCATCTTCATTAGAAATGAAACTTCTCATTTTATTAACATAAGATTGGCTTCCAAATATTCTACTAATGACATCATACATCCGATCGCCTGGGTGGGCCGAAAAATATTGTTTACGGGGTAAATCTGAACCAACTAATAGGATATTCTTATTTTCTTCTACAAGAGGAAGAGGTACGAAAGAAAGTATTCTTCTCGTTTCAGATTTTTGAATAACCTCTTGGAGTACAGGTATATTGCTTGGGTCAACAATAAGGAGATTTGAAGCAATCTGCTGAATTCCAAGTCGCATATCGTGAGCAAATGCGGTTAAAATAACCAACGCAGTTAATATACCATCAGCTGTTCGTGGGACTACGAAAAGAGCCTTTTCAGGAGACGAAAGAATTTGGTAAAAACAATCCAAGTGTTGTTCGTGAGCATCTTCGATGTTACCTTTCAAGAATTCTTCAAGCATACGTAATACAATACTCATGGCAGGAATGACTTGTCTAGGACTCCGCTCAATAGGAATCAAAACAATAGCAACCAGATGATCATCTTTGATATTTTGAGAGAATAAAAAGATCATTCGGTGTTTTTCAAAACGAATGAAATGTATTTGTTCTCCTTTCATTATTCGTTCCGAAAATAATGTTAGAACCTGAGTTACTGTTGCACTAATCTTTGAGTGTCTTGTTAGAGCCCCCTGACCAGATGAGAAAATGATCCTGTTCTGATGGATCACAAGAATGTCACTTGAGGTCTCTTGACTAGACATACTCATCAATTCTTTCTTCCTCGTATTAATATTATTAAAGTTTCAGATTCACAACTTATATCATAAAATTGTTTCAAAAACTACATTTCCTTTTCGTAGAAGAATAGGTTTCAATGGGTCAGTCAGATCAACCACGGTAGAAGAGGGAATTTCGGATAATTTACCTGCATCTATCCAAAGATGAATGATCTCTTCAGAAAATTCCTGGATTATTGAGTGAAGATCATATTTTGGTTTTGAACCTGATTTATTAGCAGATGTTCCGATAATTGGACTACCAACCTTTTCGATAATACCTAGCAAAAGTTCATGATTGGGAACACGAAAGGCAATTTTCTGTGGATTATTCAAATTTAAATATGAGGAGAGCGTCTGAGATTCCTGTGCTTCACATTTTAAAACTGCTGTGAATCCACCAGGCCAATATTTCGCTAAAATCTGTTCAGTTTGAGGATGTAAAACAACATATTTTGAAATCATTTTTTTGGTAATAAGAAGACTCAAGGGATTTTCATATGAACGAGATTTTATGTCATATATGCGGCGGATATTCTTATCATTCCATTTTAATCCAATTGTTCCTAATCCATAACTTGTATCAGTCGGAAATACAACAATAGATCCTTTTCTAAACTCTTCTACGGCAATAGAAATGAGATGGGGATTTGTAATCGAGACTTTCACTCTGAACTATCTCCTTATCAGAGCTAAAATGTGAATAGAATTTTGATGGTTGAAATGGAGTCCAGACCAGTAATATTGATTAACTCTGTTGTTTCATCATTTGGATAATTATTTCACGAATCAGACTTTCAACTGATTTAATTACCCTTGTAACACTCATTGGTCGAATTTCTTTTTTCAATCTACCATCAGCATCAACTATTTTACTACGATCACTTTGTGAGAGAAGTTTCTTTAAATCATCCCTAGCCTGGAGACAGGACACTTCAACAATTCGAACAGCTGCATCTCGAAGACTTCCAACTACTCCTGATTCATTGAGCAATTTTCCTACCTCTAATGATGATATTCGCTGTTCTCGAGGAAGATCCATTTTATTTAGCATAATATGATAAGGTAGTGCTCCACTAGCGAGCTTATCACCTGCGAGGGAGTTGATTTCTTGTAATGAGAATTTATTCTCCTCCCATCGTGATTTTTCGGAATCAATAACTACTATTAAGCCATGTGCTCCACGTAAGACCACTTTTCGCTGCCCAGCATGCCTTTCCTGGCCAGGAACAGTGAAAAGGTGGTACTTCAGAATAGGTAGTCCTGCAGCAGTTCTGCCTACGCCAAAAATTGCCTGATCGAAGAACAAAGTTCTACCTGTGGGATCCTCTAATTTTAAAAATTTGTAAACGTTCTCTGGGTCTTCAAGACTCTTCAAAACTTTCGTTATAGTGAGTGCAGTTGTCTTACCTGCGAGAGTTGGTCCCCAAAAAACTATTTTGACTACAGGAACACCCTGATGGTCTCTTTTTATAACCTCAAAGTCAGAATTTGCTTGCATTGTTAATCCCTGAAATTTTATTCCGTTGTATGAAATGGCTTCTATTGGTTATCTTCTTGTCTCTTCTGTAATACACGTTTTGTTAAGCCAACAAATATTTCTTCGATCTCTGAACCACCTAATTTCGCAGATGTTTCATAATAAGTCATATCATAAGTTTTTGCTAATCTATGAGCTTCATCGGTAGATATCTGGCGTTGGTCAGTTAGATCTTTTTTATTTCCAGCTAAAGCTATTGGAACTGCAGAATCAGGTATGTGTTTCCGAAATTCAGCTAACCAATCTGGAATAGCATCAAATGAGGGTTTTTCATTTAAAGCGAACATTATGAGACATGCAGAAGCTCCACGATAATAACTAGGTCGAAGCTTGCCAAAAAACTCCTGACCAGCAGTATCCACAAGTATTAGCTTAACATTGTTAGAATCAACTTGGATCTGTTTTGTTGTGATGTCCACTCCAAGTGTAGGTAAATAGTTTGTCGTAAACTTCCCCTCTGCGAATCTTCTTATGAGTGAAGTTTTTCCTACACTGCCAGATCCAATGGCACAAATTTTGAGCAGGTATTCTTCTCCAGGCACTTTAGATTCTCCAAAAGATTAAATTCCCATTTTTGACAAATCTTGGAGAGATTTGCGCATGTCATCGATAAATTCATCTCTCTCTGATCGGGTCTTTTGTCTTAACAGTTCAGTAAAAATGACTCTCCCGTCTTCAATAAAAAGTCTGACTTGATAGTGAGCAGCGGGAAAAATTCCAGAGGGTAAGTCATCCATAGGCTCTAATTTAACAACATCTTTTGAGAAGAGTTTTAAATGCTCTTTAATCACAGAAAAGACCATACTGCCAATAATAATGATCTCACGTTCCATATCATCTGGTATTTCGATTTCTTTCAGTTTTATTGATACTTCATCTAAAGTAGTTGGCGTTATAGTCTTCACTGGCTCTGTGACTACCACTTCTGTTTCTTTCACAACTCGTGGAGCTGGTTTTGCAGCTGGTGTTGGAGGGTGTGCAGCAGCAGGGGCGCGCATCGGCGCAGCAGCAGGGGCAGGCTTCGGTGCAGCAGCAGGGGCGCGTGTAGGCGCAGCAGCAGGTTTTTGCACTGGAGCTGGAGTCGGGGCTGGAGCTGGAGTTGGTTTTGTTATAACTTCAGATCCTGAGGGTGCTGCCGCCTCTTTTGTTGCACCAAAAATTGAAAGAAAATCACTACCTTCCAAACCTGGATCGAGACTATCTATCCGATAAACCATTCCGTATTTTTCTTGCCGCATCTGCTGTGCAGCTTTTGCTGAGATAAATTTCCTTCGTACAGGTGCTTTTTCACCTTTCCAGATGAATATTTTTCGTGCATTTTCATCAGCAATAATGAAAACACTATCATTAGAAAGATCTGACATTGAAGAAAGAGAGACGGGAGTTAAAGTGCCATCATCTTGTACAGACCATTTTTTAATAAATTCGGAATCACTCAAAGTTTATCAACACTCTATACCCGTTACGATTTTATAAAGCTTGATAGTTCTTGCTAGTTAAATATATTATTATAACTGTTTTAATTGGTTATTCGCGCGTTATTTTAAAATCATTCTTTTTATGTTTTTCAGAATCTATTCATTCTGAATTCAGGAAGATGATAAGGTATCCAGATGTCAATTAATAAGATAGGAAAAATATTCAAAGGGATTTCTTGTTTGATTCTTAGAGATTTTTTTTTGAAAAATCTTTCAAGGAGTTAATATTTCGGAGTCCCTTTAGATCAAGGACTATTGGAGAATAAAAATGAAAAAAGACCCTTGGTTCGAAAGAGGATTGGATGAGCTAAAACAAAGCCACTGGTTCGATGGATTCCAAATGTTAAAAGGAGCTATTCAAAGAACATTTCGTTTTGATAACCCTGCTCATGCGAAAAGGATCCTTTCTGAAGCTATTCCACTTCTTACTGTAGGAAATAAAGAAAAATTAGCGTGTGATTTGGGACAAAGTATAATCATTGGTATCCGTCCTAAAATAAAGAACCGTATTTATGTTGACTTGATTCCTTTCATTTTGGCTGCATTACGAGAAGAGAGCCTTGAAAGCTGTGCTAAAGCGATTTGTAATCAAATCATGGTTGAAAAGGCTTTTCAAGTATCAGAGTTTCTTTCCCATTTGAAAGATATCATAAACGAAGCAAATTTCAATGCAAACGTAATTTTTGACCTTTATTTCTGCTATGCAGGATTATTTTGTTACAATAAGGACTATATATCATGTTTTGAGACATTAGTCTCTTGGGGGAATGAAATGACCTTTCTCTCCCCGAAAATGAGGGCGTATTTAACACTTGCAGAACTCAATGCTTATGAAATAGATAGCTGTGGTAAATATCTTCATTCAAAGGAAGAATCCACCAATCATTATGATATTGAAACAAAAACTTATCTTGAGATTGTATTCAAAATATTCGGTGCGGTACAGACAAATAATAGTTCTGAATTTCATTCTACAATTGCAGATTATTCAGATTTAATTAATTCGAAAAAAGATGCCTTATTAAAGGGATTGTGTAATGGAATATCTGAAATTTTTTCTGATCAATCACGACCAGGACTTCTCTCTTTATTCAAGCCCTAGATTGTGGCTAACACTTTTCTAACAGCCTCTGATCCCGTTTTCGCAGTCATGATCTTGTACTTGGGTTCTCGATGATCAATATATCCCCGTTCACCAATTTCCTGACTCCATCCAGGGATAGAGCTCATACATACCAAAGGTTTTCCATACATCCAAGCAAAAGCTAACTCACTTAAAGTCCCTACACCACCTCCACAAGCAATAATTCCATCAGAGGATAAGGGAACTAAGACGTTTCGAGCCCAATGTAAAAAAGTAGGAACTTTAACTGTTAAATATTCGTTTACTTCAGGATCCCTTTCATCAGTAGGCAATATTCCGACTGAAATCCCCCCTACGTCATAAACTCCTTTACAAGCAGCAGCCATGACTCCTCCCCGACCCCCACAGATTAAAATCGCATCTGCTTTTGCGATTTCCTTCCCAATATCATAACAGACGTCATATTGAGTTTTATTTTGTATTTTCGAATCCCCAATAATACCAATCTGGACTTTTCCTTTACCTTCCATTATTCTTGTCTCCTGACATGTTTTTTTTTCCTTTTAATGAGGGAACTACCTGTTTAAGAGCGTCTGAAAACTGAATCTGCAAAGCATTGGAATTTATATGATCCAGAAAAACAGCAAGAGAAGCAACTTCAGAATGAGGCTGATTAGAAATGGCGATATTCCAATTTGCATATTGAAATACCTTACCAGGTATTTTTTCACCTCCAACTACAACTAAAAGGCTAGAAGGTTTTTGAGATAACTCTTTCAGACTCATAAATTCTTCTTTTTTCTCAAAAACAGAGAGGTTTTCCCCATACATAGTGAGATGGACAATTCCTTTTTGTGGATCGCTCTTCCAAGTCTGAAGAAAAGTCTTCCAATCATCATAGGGAATCAATTCTAGTTGAAAACTTCCTCCCCATTCAGAAACAACTTTTTCTAATGTTTTCGACAATTTCTTATCTTCATCCCCAGCGATAACTAAATGCTCCGCTCCAAAAGCGCGCGCTACAAGGGCTAGATGAGTAGTTATTCTTTTATCTCGATTAACTCGATGACCAATTCGAAGAATAGTGACCAATTGTAGGTCGCTCTCATCTATTTTAATTGCATTAAAAATAGGCGAATATTATGAGCCAACATAGAAAATGACTCATCAACATTTTCACCTGTTTTTGCTGATGTTTCTAAGTAAGGAATGCCGCAATTGATTTTTAACTCTTCTTTTAGATTTTTAGCATAATCCAATCCCTCTTGATGAGTGACACAGTCATCTGATTCATTCCTTAAATCTACTTTGTTTCCCAGAACAGCAATAGGCATCACTCCCCGTCCAGAATTCTTGTATAATTCATCAATCCAGTTATTTAAATTTGTAAAAGAGTCTCGTCGTGTTATATCAAAAACAAGTAATCCTCCATGAGAGCCCTTGTAATATAGTTCTCTCACACTATTGAATCGTGGTTGGCCTGCAAGATCCCAGATTTGGAATTTAACGTCTTTTTCACCTTCTTCAGTCTGGATCTTTGTTTTTTTAACAGCAAAGTCTGCTCCTATCGTCATCACGTACCCACTAGAGAACTGCTTACCTAAATAACGCTCACGTAAAGCAGTTTTTCCTACAGCACCATCACCTAGCAAACAGACTTTCATAAGTAGCAGTTGAAGTCAACTCCTATTTATACTATTCTTGTGGCTTCTAGAACTCGTGAAATTTTCAAATTAAAAGGTTAGAGATTAGATACTTAAATACTTGCTATGAACTCTTATTGTTAGTTATTTTTTAAACACTTCTAAACAATTCTCAGCACTCTGGAGTATCCAACAAGCATACTTGATATCTTGTAGAGAATACTAAAGTTCTAAACATACTCTTAAAAATCAATAAATTGACTTTATTTCTAGAAAGGTTTAATCTTACTATTATTCCCATTATTTACATTGGGTCTAGTAAAAAAATAGCAGAAAGATTGGAAAGTAAGGATAATGGTCGGACTGAAGATTTCTTCAGAAGAAATTAATGCAATCATCCCAATTCTTGGATTAGCTGATGATGAACAAGGAAAGGTATACTTAAGCTTGCTTTCGCTTGGAATGGCAACTCTTGGTCAAATCAGTTTATTATCTGGATTAGACTATATAAAAACGCAAGAAGCACTTCAAATATTAGAAGGAAGTAAGCTCGCGAAAAGAATCCCAGGAAAAGTAGGGCGTTATATTGCCTTAGAACCCTTTTTAAAAGCATTTTTCCTCGCATATGATCCAATCACTCTAGTAAATATACGAAAAGAGGCATCAAACGCCTTTGAGGAAGATAAAAAGCAGATAGCAGATATTTTCACAGAAACTATAGATTTTTCTCAAAAGAATCTCGCAAAATTAGAAGAGGATTTTTCTCAAAGCCTGTCACCAATTAAACTTGACTTTAATAACTTGACTGATAAATATCGAAAATCGGTTGAATTCTCAAAAGAACAAATCCATAATAATATTAGAGAATTAAAAATCAAGATTCAACAAGTAATAGATCGTTTTCATGAATTTAATCAAGAAATACGAAATTTAAATCTATTAAGCTTAGGGAAAATCCCTGCAATTTTCGATCCTTATTCAAGTGATGTTGAACAGAAAATTAAAGTACTTTCTGAAATGACAAGTAATGACCTTGAAAAGCTCAGAAAGGAATATAAAGCTGGTTTTGGGGCGTTAACAAATAATATTGATGATAAAATAAGAGGCTATTCAGAGAGTACAGATGAGGTGCTTAATCAATTTGAATCAAATCGTTCTGACGAAGAACATGATTTTAATGATAAAATCAAAGAAATATACTCATTATTAGAGAATCTAGAGACGACAGCTAACCAGAAAAAAACAATCTTCCTTGAAATAAGACTAGGTTATAAAGAAGTTAATGAATCAATTAGGGATCTAATTTTAGGGATAAAAAATAGACTCAAAAATATTGAATCTTTAATAGAAAGCTCAATAGATGATATAAAGAGTAGAAAATTATTCAAAGGAAAAGAAGAATTTATTTCTAATTTAACTAGAATAAATGAAGAGAGAAAAGAGATTTTGCAGGTTTTGGGAACTCAATCTGTGATTTTAGAGAAAATAAAAGGATTAAATAGCACTTTAAATGAATCTGAGAGTGATATTGTACAAGCAACTGAAAATGGTATCAATGAATTGCGAAAGATAGTGGGTAATGAGGCAAAACTCCTTTCACACGATTTAGAAGCAATAAAACAAAAAATCTGTTCCGACTTCAGAAAATCACTCAAGGAATTTCTGGAGATTAGGAAACAAGAGATAAGAACCCAAATAGAGGATGGAGAAACTATTATTGACGAAAAAGTAAACAATTTCAATCAACAACTTGACCAAATAAATGGTGAGTTTCTCAGTAATATCTCAAATCTTGTCCAACAAACTGCAGAAGAGTTTGAAACGGAATTAAAGACATATTTTGAAAAGGAACCAGCTTTTGATGTGAAAAAAAGCAGTTTTGAAGACATACAAACTGAGATTAATGAGTTAAGTGAAGAATCTAACTTAGGATCTGGAAATATTGTTAATGAGATCGTGGATTTAGAGAACAAATTTGAGCTGTATGTTTCTGGTTTACAAACTTTTACAGCAAGTTTTGCTAATACTCAATTAGATGAGCTCAATATCACATTTAAAAAAACTAAGGATATCCTAAAGTCTCAGATCGTAAGGATTGAAAAGCAATTAGAACATGAGATATCCGCATTAACCTTTTCTATAAAGGATATGAAACAGAAACTTAATAAAATCTCCGAACTATCTCAAACAGTCGAATTTTCAGATATGGAGTCTTCATTTCTCTCCAGTGATTTAGTTGTTGGAGAAACCCCAATTATAATGATGTTAAGAGACTTAACATTACGCGCAAAAGCATCATTAACTATTTTAATGCCACGTCCAGAGCTACAAACTCTGATGACGGCTTCCAAATTACCAACAAGAACCCGTGTGATCATTATTGGGGATTTCAGGAAGGTTCCTGAGTCCACACTAAAGAAAATCTTATCATCAGCTAATATCAGACTGAAACAATTGGATACAGTAGACTTTTGGGGTTGCATCCGTGATGCTGAGGAGTTGTTAGTGTGCCCAGAACCCAAAGATCCTAAAAAAGAAGGATTAATTGGGGTTATTACTACAAATGAAAACTTAGTTGAGCTGTTTTCTCAGGAATTAATGACATACACAACTCGTAGTCGTGAAATCGTATTATAGTGTTAATCGAGAAACAAATATCTGGTCAAGCTAAATCTTAAGTGATATGAGATACGTTTTATTCATTCTTGCGAGTCGCATTAAGAATTGCTTGCTTCAGAGTTTGATCATCTTTAGTGATACGTTTTGTTAGAACGATGTCAATGTCTCCTTCATCAACACGAAAATCAACGCGACCTGCCGAGTATTCTATGGAATACTGATCATCTTTCCGAGTAACGTATACATCACCCGTTTTAGCTAGGGTTATTATAAAACGCCCAGCAATACTCTCAGCATCATCTGAGAATTGCCTAACTTCTCGGGCTATCTCCACAGGTGGGATTTCATGATGAGTTTTAACTTCAGGCGTTATTTGCACCGTGGAAGGAGTATCTGGAATTTGTTGTTCCTGTGTCAAGAAGGTGGGGACATATTCTTCTTCTTCTTCCTCCTTCATTTTTTCTACTACGGGTAGAATGGGAGTTTCAACAGGAGCTGTGGACATTTCAAGAGAATATTTATGACCTTCCTGAAGAAGAACTTCGGGAATCGCCTCATCTTTAACTATTTCTACTTCAAAGCCTGTTCCAATTCTTACTTGTGTCTTTGGGATTAAAAAACCACTTTTTGATATGCTTTGAACGCGGCGCTCTATTATTTTTTTAGTAATCAATGATAGATGCCCAGGAATTTGTATAGATATTTTTTCAGTGTTCTCATCAATAGTTAATACAGCCTCATTTTCAGAAGGATGGACCTTAGTTTCAGAGACAACGAAATCATCCGATCTCCAAATACAAGTAAGAACAATGTTCTTAACACTCATATTAAGTCTCCTTAATCTTCATCTTCGTCTCTAAGAATCTTCAAAGCTTCTCGTAAAGATAAAGATAGCATATCATCTTCTTCTTTGTCGCCAGATTCATCTTTTTGTAAAAGCATACTCGTCAATGATGGGGAAGTCTCGCTAAATTCTTCTGCCGGCTGATCGAGACCACTTGTTTTAAGAGCTTCATTAAGAGCTTGAATTTTATCTGGTGGTGGAGGTACACTTGAGTCGGGTGTGGGTGTTGGAGATATAGCTTGAGTTAAATCGGGTATTTCAGGAGAGGGAGGTTCAACCACTGGTGTTGGCTCAGGTATAGGGGTAGGTTCGATTGTTGGAGTTGGTTCTGGTTTTGGGGTGGGTTTAGGGGCAGGTTCGATTATTGGAGTTGGTTCTGGTATTGGGGTGGGTTTAGGGGCAGGTTCGATTATTGGAGTTGGTTCTGGTTTTGGTGTGGGTTTAGGGGTAGGTTCGATTGTTGGAATTGGTTCTGGTATTGGGGTGGGTTCAGGGATGGAAGTAGGTTCTGGAGCTACAGGTGGTTGTGTTAGCATTTCTTCTAATGGAGATACTGGTTGTGCTTCAACGGTAACACCTTTCTTATCTTGGAGGAGTTCTTCCAATGGAGAAATTGCTTTTTCTTCAGGAGCAATTCTAGCTGAGAGACTTGCGCTAGTGTTCTGTAGAAAGCTTGTAAACTTTTGATTATCTTTAAGCGAAAAAAACTGCTTTTTAGCTAATTGTGCCATATCACGTACTCCTTCCCAATATTTAGGTGATTTACCTTCTTGATCTGCAACAGGGATGTCAATTCCTAGTTGTGCTCCTAATGCAGAGCTCACTCGGGCATCAGCTTTTGATTCAATTTGAGTAATAAAATCAGTAAGCTTATCCATTGTTTGAGTTTCGACTGAGTGGTTAAACAGACGCTGAATTAAATTTAAAGTTTCGATAGCTGATTTAATATAGGTTATATCTACGCTCATTTCCTATTTCACCCCATAGCTGAATGAAATACAATTAAGTGATTCGAGATTGACAATATTTTTCATTTCCTATTCAAGTATTATTCCTTTTATCTCTTTAAAAAAGTAATTTTTCTAATATAAAAGTTAAGTGTGATTGTTATTCCTAATGTCAAAATTTCATAATATTCATATTCTTAATGGTCATCAACATATTCTTTGTTTTCTGAAAAATCCCGAGCATCAATTCGGTCGGGGAGATCATTACCCCATGAACACCGAAGATCAATTTGAATATCGGTTTGTACTCCATAAATTGGCATAGTTCCAATATTCCGCATCCGAGATATCAAAGCTAGTGTAACGACATCTCCAACCTCAACATTGTACTCTTCCGCAACTTCCATAGTGAGATCAAAGACCGCTTCTACATTCTCACCTGTTGAGATAATATCTTCTACAAAGAGAATTGAAACACTTTCTTCCATGTAATCTGCAAATTTTTCCTCAAAAACCGGATCTCGATACTCCATATAGATAGCTTCGTCCTCAAAATCCCGAATTTCAGTCTGAGGTTTGACATAGGTCCATGTAAAATCATCAATTTTGTTTTCTATAAGATCAATTAGCTGAAGACCTCCACGAGCTATAAATACAACAATCCATCTCTTTTTCTCAAATTTAGGATACAAAAGCTTCCAATCATGTTCTGCCCAGTGAGATAAATCCGCAAAGGGTAATATTTGAGACCCTTCCTCTTGAGGATATGGCCCAGAATCGTAAATATAAAGCATAAGTGCTTTTTCTAATCCTTCTAGTATCTCATTATAGGCCTTTTTAGCTGCATGATCCTTCTTCAGTATATCAGGGACTTCATTTTCTTTCTGACTAAGGAAGAAAACCATTATAATTTCTCCATCAATATATCACAATTCGTTGTGTTGAGTATAAGTTAAGGGAGGAAAAGATATGCTAATTCTTCAATAAACGTTAAAGCTAAAGTTATCTTTTAAAGGTGTGTAAATTAACATTATTTTAATGAAAAAGTATTTTGAGAAATTTCTGCGCTGTTTGTGTCATTAGGGAGATAGTATATAATGTTATATTCTTTACATTTCATATTCCGAACTAAACTTCTCACGCTTACTTATGAATAATATCGCTAATAGTCCCAAGAAAGAATTCATTGGTTTTCCGATCATCATTCATATGATTAGAAAGAAAAAAATAAGGAATAAAACGAAGTATTAAAAAGGGGAATTTCTTTCTTTAAATTCAAGAAAAGGATTACTCGTCGAATTAACTTTAATCGTGATAATCAAGGAGAAAAAAGAATATGTCATTCGTGAACGAACTTTTTGAACGATTAAGTAAATCTACAACTGCGAATGATGTTCAAGAAGCCCTTACCTCATTAGGTAGTATCCAAGACCCCAATGAACGTGCTAGAGCAGCAAACGAAACTGTTTCTCTCATTGAGAAATATGCTCGTGAACTTTTAGAAAGAGGGCAATATAAAAATGCTGCTTACCAATATTTTTCTGGTGCTCAACTTATACAACGATTTTTGTTAGATCCTAACTCTGAAAATCAATGGCTAAGAGCTTCTGCAGACGCTCTTGCAAAAGCGTCGCAAGAACATATTTCTTGGGATGATCTTCTTGGTGGGGCTGCATGTATGGCAATAGCATCATTACTCAGGATCCAAACAGGAGATTGGAATGTAAACCAGCATTTAGATGCTTTTATTAAAAGTAATGATTTTTCTGCTGATCAAGCAGCCACAGCTTGCTTATATATTCCTTATGACCTTGCTGGGGCAGTAAGTCCAGAAAATCCAAATCCTAGTTCACTTCAACGAGCCTCAAACTATGTTGAAACATACTTATTAAATACTAAGCCAGCAGCAATGTTCCATGAGGGGATCCGAAGAGCTGTTGAAACAGCCAGACAAAAATTGATAGATTTCGTTAAATTTCCCAAAATCAGAGCTGTTTATGAATACGATCGTGATATAATTTTTGGGGAACAATTCAAGTTTATAGTTAAATTAGAAAACATAGGAGAAGGTATAGCGTCTGGAATATCGGCTATTATCACAATTCCATCCACAATAACCACTGTTTCTGGATCCAATGCAATTTCTGTTCCTCAGCTAGAATCAGGTGCCCACACACAGACCGAGTTCACACTTCTCTGTTCATCTGGAGAAGGAAAAGAGGAATTAACAGTTGAGTTACCAAGCAGCGTTGAATATCAAGATATCTTAATGAATAAGAATTCAATTTCATTAGGTTCAGCAATAATCACAATTAGATCGGAAAAACGAGCAACAAAGCTTCTAGACCAACTAAAATCTCTTGAAAGTGATGTCTCCAAAGCTTTTTCTCCTTTAAAATCATTAAATGCCTCTGAATTACAACCACTTATCACTGAACTTGACACAATTCTCTCGAATATCGTTACGACAACGAAGAATAATATTCACGAAGGAGATTTTTCTGCTTCTGTTATCGGATTAAATCAACTCGAAAAAATGCAGGTTTTTATTTCTCCTTTAGCTAATTTTTTGAAAGAATATAGTGACCATTCACTTCAAACAAAAGAAAAACTACAAACAGCAAAGGAAAACGCTGAAAATCTAGTAAAAACTTTAAAAGAAATAGACGAACAGTTATGATTATAAGAAGCTTATTAGAGAAGAAAGCCCTTAAGAAAACCAGCTGCGGTTTGTGGTATAAGAGGTAGGCTTTTTATAAACACACGAGGTGTTAATGCATATTTTACAAGACTTGAACCATGTAAATCGATGCTAGATGATTTCATACTCTCTCCAAGCTCTGTATCTTCTGCTATTTGGATAAGCTTATTCCATGTCTTATCTGGTAGAGGAGTCATCATTCGACGAAATAACTTCATTAGGGTTAAATCTGGTTCAAAACTGGCTTTCCATTTCAATTGATATTCACGACAACCATTATCTGCATTAACTTCTCCTAGAATTATTTTTCGTGCCATTAAGCCAGCTAAACGGCCACAATAACCTCCAATGTTGACTCCTCCTCCCGTGGTGGCTTTTGTTTGCCCTGCAGCGTCACCTACAACCATGAATCTTTTATCGTACGTTTTTTTCACTGGCCCTGATGCTGGTACATAACCTCCATAAGTATTTGTAATTTTCCCCTTCTTTAAGCGATCTTTTAAGAAAGGATGCTTTCTAAGAAATCGGTTAAAGAGAAAACCTAGTTTTCCTTTGAATTTTCTTTGAACAGCTATACCAAGCCTAACGGAATTCTCATCGATTGGAATTAACCAACCAAAAAATCCTGGAGCATATTTTCTACCAAAATATAGTTCAACACAATCTCTCTCAATGTCTTGGAGCTGTTTTAATTCACATTGGCGAGCTGGAAAAAGCCAATTTTTATTTGGAGTTGGCAAACCAACCGCATTAGAAAGCCGTGCATGTACTCCCTCGGCAGAAATCAATACTTTACTTCGATGAGTCTTTTTTATCTTAGCATAGTTGATATGAATGGTCCAACCATTAGTATCGAAATGTATCTGATTTACTCTGTGGCTGAGATGGTACTTACACCCCTTTTCTCTCGCACGATCTGCAAGATAATTGTCTAATGCTAGACGATCGATCACAACCATCGAATCGTTGGCCCTAGTAATTTCAAACGAAGCTAAATTGGGAGCTATAAACCTAGCCCTCTTAATCTTGTTATATGTAATTTTCTCTCCAATTTTTGTTACATTTACTCCTAATTCTTGAATTCCATCAAGAGCAACGAGTCCAGAACAATGAAGTGGGATTCCAATATCTCTATGTTCTTCAAATATTGAGACAGATAAGGCTGAATTATGTTGTAATGATTCCCAAGCTGCACATGATCCAGCAGGTCCAGCTCCAACAATCGCTATATCACTATCATAGTTAAGTGAGATCATTAAGAGATTTCCAAAACAGGAGTACTTATTTTTCCAAATAAAAAAAATCCAGGGCAATAACAATTTAATAAGAAGTAAATTAAGAGGTCTTCTATGTCTTAAGATTTGAAGCTGAATGATATGAGATTGTATAAAAAAAAAGAGAGGTTAAGAGGGATTCTTCATCCTCTTAAGAGGGTTGCTTGTCGTACTGGATATTAATAATTCTACTGTCGTGAGAAGGATCACCAAAACTGAAAAACCCTCTAGTTCGAAGACCAGAGTATTGATGTCGAGTATAATACCATATTGTCCAAGTAGATGACTTTAATCGGACTGCACTGAGTTCTTCAGTTAATAGTGTCGCAACCAATTCTCGAGAATTGCTTCCAACTTGTATATATACTTCGATCATAATCCGATCAGTCGGATCAACAACTGTCTGAGGACAAGACCAGGTAGATGACTGCATCCCTTCTCCTGAGCTCCTAGTAACAGTAGCTACTGGTACTCCTGAAGTCAATTCTGTTAATGAAGTGTCTTGATGCCGAATATAGACTCGAATTCCCCATGTAATAGATTGGGAACCCCAGTACCGAGCAGATTGTACTTCTTCTTGAATCGATGTCTGTGTTAATCCGAGAGTATAATCCTGACGCATATATCGTGTTTCAGTTGTTGGAATAATTGTGGTGGTTGGTGTATTGAAAGAATCTAGTTGCTGGGAGTCGCTATCTGAGACCCCAAAATCGTAGTAAACTGTAACTACAATCGTTAAATCATTTACATCATAATTCCCACCACTGCTATTTGCATATGTAACCCAGATTACGCTAGATGAACCTTTTGTTAAGTCAAATGTTGAATCTAAGGTTATAATGGAATCGTTGTTACCCTCTATTGCAGTATTATTTGTCCAAACAGGATTACCAACAGAAGCGCTGGCATTAATTTGGATCGCTCGGGGTGTTCCAACAGCATCAACTTTAGTTTTATTATACAAGGAAAGTTTCAGATCAGTAAAGGTAGCTGTGGCAGCTTGGGCTCCTCCTGCAGAGTTATTAATAGTAAAGCGAAGAACATGGTCATTCGTGCCAGTAACTAACACTGAATCCGTAACATATTGTATAACAGGAACTCCCGCGGCTAGTACGTCTACACTATAATCTTCTATTGCGACTTGGGTTGCAGGATCAGTTGCTCTTACTCGTACTGCTACTGGGCTTCCAGATTGTTGAAAAATCGAACCGGACAGAGTTCCTTCCCATATGGCTAATTCACCCTGCGAAGAATCACCTGATTCGTGAATCATTGATACATAACTATACACACTGTCAGTAGATCTTTTATAGCCCAATTCCATATCTCCACGTTCATTACCCCAATAACTGAATGATGGATCATTATCAGATACGATTGCTGTTATAGAAATTGATTCACCTTCTGTTAATTGTGAAGGAACGTCAGAAGTAACTACTAATGTTGGTGTGATTTCATCCGCAACATTTACCTCATAGGGGGCTAAATCATCACCATCTAATGCAAAATTACCAGAGTTATCTGTAGCATTAATGTAATACTCTAATCCATCTAAAGTAACATATGGAGATGGGATATAAAATTCCCATGTTTCTCCCGTTCCGCTGACATTACTATATTCCTGCCATGGATCCGCGTCTAGAATAGTTGTATCATTCGTTTCACGCCAAAACAATACTACATCTGAGACAAAGTCAGCATCAGTCACTGTCACTAATATGTTTAAGCCTTGAGATTCTGGTGCATCAAATTCGGTCTGACTGATAACGGTCTCCCCATTAAAGGTATGAAGAACAATATTCGGCTCTAAAGTATCAACAACTCCAGCAAAGTAGTCTGATGAGGTATCGTCGTTGGTATCGTAATCTATCGCAGTGACATAATAAGTAATGTTATTTAACAGGGAATCATGTCCCAAGAAACTGGCTGGAACATTACCTACCCAAATTTCATCACTAGCAGGATTTGACATAGAAGCAGTAAAATAGGTAGTACTCGAATCATTGAGTTTATAATGCATATAAGCAGCTGAAACATCAGATACAAGGCTTCCACTATCAGTAATATTAGCAGTAATTTGGTAAGATTGCCCAACTTCTGCTTCACTAGCTGCTGTTACTCTCCGAATAACTGGGTCTTCATAATCATTATCAATTGTAAAAGAAATAACACCCTCAGTCGCATCTGATAATCCTGCGTAATCATAAACAGTCATTATCACGTTGTAAGTTCCATTATCTAGTCCCTCCGTGGTACCAATCCGAGTATCCCAGGTCCATTGCCAAAGAGTATTTGGTGGTAAAATCACCTTATCAAAAATAGGGGTACCATTTGTAAAGAAAACTTCATAAGTGACATTCTTAATTTCTGAATTATCGCTTATTTGACTAGGACGGATAGGTTCTTCTCTACGAAGAAAACCCAGCGATGATCCTGAATAGCTTATATCCGGGCGATCTTTGGCTAAATCCATCTCTGTCTCGTCAATTGCTTCCTCTGTAGCTGTATCTAGTTCCTCTCCATCATCAGTAGTTATAACAATCCTGTAAAAAACTGTATTATCATCATTCTCATCTGGAATAAGGAACCGTATTGATAATTCTTTCAATGATGATAATGTTTCGATAGTATAAGGATTACTTTCTGAAATAAGGTTTCCTGTATGATCAGTAATTTCTGTACCACTTCCTAGCCCTAAAACGTCAGAAGCGTAATAAACCTTAACAGAAACGATATCAATGTCTGCTGTACCTGTATTTGAGAGAACTAACGTTGCTTTTCCATAACCTCTTCCCAAATCAGCAGCAGTAGTATATTCATCATCATAAACAACAAAAGCGTCATCCATTTGAAGATTGCTAGAGGGTGCAAACAATGGAAGAACAATGAGGAAAATAGCAGCTGCAGCGGCTACTGCCAGTCCAATTAATAAAATAACTGCAATTACAGGTGAGATAGCCCGTTTCTTATTTACAAACTTAATAAATGATTTCAAAAATAAATCTCTCCAAGTATTTTTCTTAAAATAATGATACCATGGTATTTATAGGATCCTTAATTGTGAAAATCTAATATTATTTTCATGTTTGTATGTTTTATATTTACACGGTATAAAAGAATTTTGAAACCCAATGTTTAGAGTAGTTATTTGAGGCCTTCCTTTTCAGTAAGTTAGGTATCTCTATGTGACAAAAGAGTTTATTTTTCATTGTCTTAAGCAGAAACAATTTGAATCAATATTAGTCATGGCTATGTCAAAGTCTAGTATTCCAATGATTCAAGAGGGTATCCATTTTGAAAGAAGATTCCTCCTCATTACTAGAGATCTATCGTAAAGCTGCATTGGGTCATCCTAGTAAGCTTAGCAAAGATTTGTGGGGAGAAATCCCTACTTCTTATCGTGGATTAAAAAAACTAACTAGAAATCGCCAGGAAATCATTGATTTCACAAGTTTTAGTGAGAATATCGAAGTTTTACGTAGTCTAGTCACAGAACACCATCGAAAAATGGGCACCTTAACCTTGAAAGTAAGAGACGCCCTCAATCACCTTGAACATGGATTCTTGGATGTAGGTCACCAACCTCTCTTATTTGGTGGTCCATTATTTCTAATAAATAAAATATCGCTAGCAGAATGGGTGGGAAGTTTGCTAAATGTCGGTACTTTTTTCTTTATTGGTGATCATGATTCAATTCAGAACGAATTGACCATCGCACGATTTCCTCAAGCAAAATCTCCATCTGGATTAGAAATTACACAATCATCTTGGGGCGTACCAGACAGAACTCCAATGCATCAAGTCCCTCTACCAAAAGAAGAATGGTTTCTTGAAATTAAACCAAAGATACAAGAGAATTTGCGGGCTCTAATGAAAGTAGCGAAAGTTAAAGTTGAATATCGTCAATTGCTACTGGAGCGATTTTACTCTTGGTTTGATCTGATTTATGATGCAGTAAACTTAGCAGAAGATTTTTCGACCTGGACACAACGAATTTGGAGTCAACTCTTTAATATTCGGAATAATTTAGGCATTTTTATCAATCCAATAAGCGAACATCAATATAGGCAACTACTAGTACCAGCTTTTGAATTTCTCCTTACAGAAAAAAACCGTACTCGCTATGTCGAAACGTTAAATTCAGTCTATGATCTTCTTGTGTCTAAAAACATTCAACCAGGCTTGCCATATAGAGATAAAGATTATGTTCCCTTCTTTTTAGAGTGCTTGAAGTGTAAAACTAAGACTCGAGTTGAATTAAGAGTTGAAACAGCTGGAATATTAAAGGGAAAATGTCAAGTCTGTTCAGAAGAGTTCAATCTTTCTTATAATACTAATAACCCTGATCTGAGTGAAATAGGTAGCGATATAACTCCCAGATCTGATTCAAGAGCCGTTGTAAATAACTTTACTTTCCCCTTATTGGTTCACATTGGTGGTAGTGGTGAGACACAATATTATTCTGCTGTATTACCTGCAATGAAAAGATTGAAGATTTCCTCTCCAATTCTTATTCGTTCTAATAGAGTATACTATAATACGCCGTGGGGAGAAAAGACTTCCCAAACAGAAAATCCCATATTAGATAGTGAGGTATATTCCATTTTCAACGAGTTTAACAAGAATATCGATGAAAACAGTATTCGGGATACCCTAGAAAAGATGAGAGTTTTACTTCACTTAAAATACAAGCGAGAAATCGATCAATTAGATAAACACCAAGTAGAACTGGAAAATAATCCGCAAAATAACCAACTTAGAAAAATGATTAAGCGAACTGAATTAATTCTTTCCCACAATTTCGGAAGGTTTGCTCCAGGAAAAGATGCCCAAGAAGTTTCATGGAACTGGTTGGATTTATCTGTTCTTACAGGGATTCATGGAATCTGTGACATTTTTCAGCGACAGCTCAAAGAAGAAGCCTTCCCAGGCTACACTTGGTATATCACAGCAGGAAAATTCTCCTAAGTTACGTCTCTTTCTGAAGTAACCCTCCAAGTCTTTGCATACCCTCTTCAATTATTTGAGGAGTGGTAAAAGAGAAACTTAATCGCATACCATTAGTTTTAATTCGATTCCCATGAAGTTTTGAGTCCAATTGGCTAATTGAATGACCCCGAATTGGGTAGAAAGCTTGGCCAGGAACATAACAAACATCATTTGGGATAGCAATATTTTCGAGGAATTTTGAAGAATCAAAATCCCCATTCTCCATTTGGAACCAAAAGAAAAAACCACCTGTGGGATTAGTACGCATACCTTGTGAAGGGAAATATTCATCGATGGTTTTTTGCATTATATCACATCTTTCTTTATATACTACAAGATTGGCACCTAGGGCTTGATCAATATACTTCGAATAGTAAATCTCAAGAATTTTTTGAGTTAAAGTAGGTGTGCAAAGATCAAGATAACCTTTGTTTTTAATCATAGGATTCATGATTTCTTCTGGAAGAATAGAATAGCCAAGGCGAAGCACGGCAGCTTCTTTACTACTCGTTCGTAAATAAGCTACCCATTTGTTTTCTGAATCATATCTTTTAATAGGAGGTGGGATTTCTTTAAACTGGATTTCACGATAAGCAGAGTCTTCAATAAGAAGGATCTCATGTTGTGTTATTAATTCAAAGAGTTTTTTCCGCCTCTTCTCTGGCAACGTTGTACCTTTAGGATTATCTGAATCAGAAACAACATAGATGGCCTTCGGAGTTCTATTTAGCTCTCTCTGACAAATTTCAATTCCTTTTTCTACATATTCTGGAATAAGGCCATCCATATCAGTTGGTACTGTTAATACAGTCCCTCCAAGCTTTGTAACTGGAACAACAAAGCCTAGATATGAGGGCCGAGCCATGATTATAATGTCTTTAGGTCTTAATAAGACATCAAGAATTCCATAAAGCATTTGTTGAGATCCTGTGGAAATTAAGAGGTCATCTATTCCTTTGGGGAGAATGACCCCATCTTTTTCCTCTAATCTCTTTTTTAAGATTTCTTTCAAAGAAGCAATTCCACTTGTGGGCCCATAGTTTAATATATCAATACCATCAGTATCTAATTCATCTGCGATTTGATAAAGAATTTTTTTGAAGGTTTCAATGGGAAGACTCCCTGGTTTTCCACCACCAAAGTAATATTTGACCTTTGTGAGAAGAAGGCGGCGGATTTCACTTTCAGGGACGAATTCAGTCCATTCTGCCAATTGATCATAATAAGGGGGACTCATACGGGTTTCTTCCTGCATAGGCTTCAGATTCAAAAGAGAAAGGAGACTTTGAGTGATAAGTTCAAATGTAATTTATAACATTACCCTGCTGCATGACATGGGTGAATTTTCTAAATGCTCACATCTACCCAAGGATTGCAAAGTATTACCCTAGGCAAGGTGACTCGAATTTTCTAACTTAGTATATACAATTAAAAGCTTGAATCTGGAATTAAATAAAACAGATTACATTACTTCGACCGTATCAATACCAAACATATACAAACAATTTCTCATGACCTCACGGAAACATTCAACTAATAAAAGCCTTGAATTTTGAATTTCTTCTGTTGATTCTCCAATTACTTGGTATTTCTCATAAAATAAATTGAAAGAAGAGGCCAGTTCATGAGCGAATTCTGCTAATATATGAGGAGAATAGGATAAAGAGGATCGTTCGAGGGCATCAGGATAATCTTTAAGCATTTTAATTAGTGCTATTTCTTCTGGTTTATTGAGTAAGCCAAAATTCACATCTAAGGATGGTTCTTTCTCTATTTTTTGAATAATTCTATTAGCTCTTACGAAAGTGTATTGTAAATATGGTCCTGTTTTGCCATATAATGAAACAGATTCTTCAGGGTAAAAAATAAAGTCTTTGGAAGCCACAAATTTTAGTAAAAAATATTTTAATGCAGCCAAAGCTATCTTTTCTGCAGTACTATCAATCTCTCTATCCGAAATAGTCTGTCTTGCGAGGATTTCTGATTTAGCCATTGCTGTAAGTTCTTCTATTAATTCATCAGCATCGACTACTGTCCCTTCTCGAGATTTCATTTTCCCTTCGGGTAAGGAAATCATGCCGTGACTTAAGTGATAGCATCCATCAGCAAAGTCATACCTCAATATCTTCAAAATTTTGAATAGAACACTCAAATGATAGTTTTGCTCGCTCCCAATAACATAAATTGATTTGAAATAATTGAAATCCTCATGTTTCTTCTTTGCAAGATAAATATCTTGTGTTACATAAACAGAAGTACCATTAGCACGCAGCAGTACTTTTGTACCAAGCGGTTCTCCAAGATCAACTACAATATTTCCTACTTCATCCTTATGGAACAAATTAGCTTTTAATCCATTCAAGATAATATCTTTCCCCTTCTCCCATAAATCACTTTCACGATAGGTTTTATCAAAACTGATCCCGAACTTGATAAACGTTTTATTAAATCCATTCACAGCCCAATCAGTCATTTTTTTCCATAAAGCGAATGTTTGGTTATCTTTAGCTTCCCATAGCTTTAACAGCTCTAATGCTTCCTCCTCAAGTTCAGGGTTTTCTTTTGCTTTCTTAGAAAATAAAACGTAGAAATCTCCGACAAAATGATCCTCTTTTTTATCAGGTAGACGTTTATTTCCCCATTTTTTATATGCAAGCATTGATTTACAAATATGAATACCACGATCATTGAGTAAATTAACCCTTACAACGTGGTATCCTTGACTCTCAAAGATTCTTGATGTCGATTCCCCAAGTGCCATATTTCTTAGATGACCCAGATGTAATTGCTTGTTTGTGTTAGGGGATGGAAATTCGATTAGTACTGTTTTTTGATTGTCTTCTTTGAAACCATATTTCGCTCTTTCATTCCATATTCTACTGAAAGTCTTTTCCGCCAATTTTGAATTATTAAAGAAAAAATTAAGAAATGGCCCCATTGCTTTTACTTCTCTTATTATAGAATCCTCAGGTATTTTTATCGTCATTTCTAGATCTTTTGCAATTAGTTGAGGTGATTTATCAAGCTTTTTACTCAATTTGAAGCACGGAAAAGCAATATCACCAAGGTTTGGGTTGGGTGGAATGTCTAATAACTCTGAAATCTCGATTTGAGATAAGCTCAAAGCTTGTTGTAATAATTCGATAATGGTTGATTCATATTGCATTTATGCTTATCCCCAAGTATTTATTAGTCATTTATTCTTAAAAATCTCCTTAATTTTAACTAGATTCGTGTAGGCATCTTTCTTTCATTTCCTTAAATAGTCTTCAATCAGTTTTAAAGGAGCTAAGTCCAATTCTGATAAACAATAAGCTTGATCTATAGAAGTGAGACAAAGGAAAAGGAGAAAGTAAGAGATTTTCAGGCTCAGGCAATAAGATTATATTCCTATTATATCTAACTGTTTCAAGACTGTTGTTGAGGTTTAATAGAATATTTTAGAATAATTATGAGCAGTTAATTACATTTAATCGAAGTTTTGATCATTGTTGAATTGTGAGACAAACAAAATGGCGTTTCGTGAGAAGTTACCTTCAATACTGATTTACACGATCACTATAGCTGTTTTAATCCTGATCATTATCTTTATCCAGCCCCAAAGAATTATCGAATATTTTACTGATTTAGGTATTTTTGGAATTTTTATTTTATCATTTTTCCTCCTTTTCCTGTATATTGTTGATATACTAATTAGGATCTATCGCTGGCAAATTTTACTCCTAGTTCAAGGGGTAAAACTTCCGTTTAAATCCCTGGCTTTGCCTGTAGCATCAGCATTAGCAATTAATCTATTCACAATTGCCCGTGCGGGTGAAACAATTCGTATGTATGCTTTAAAAAGAAATTATGAAACAAAGTATTCAGATACACTCTCATCTATTGTCATCGAGCAAGTCTTGAGTATAGTAGGTTTACTTTTTGTAATAACGGGGAGTCTATTCTTTATTGGGAGCTCTTTGATACAAGATGAGAATTCTGAGATAATTCTGCAATTAGTAGTAATTATTTTTCTTTGTTCCATATTCTGTTTATTGATTCTGAATTTAATGATGCTTAAGCCTAAAATATTCGAAAACATTATCCATCTATTTCCATCATTTATTGAAAAGCGCCTCATTTCTGCTTATCAAGCGTTTCAAACCGGACTTAAAGGACTTCGCGAAAAACCAGTCCATTTATCTCTAGGGGTTATTACATCTGCTTCAATATGGATGATTGAAGGGATAATGATATATATTATAGCAATCACTGTATTTCCGATTCTTACATTAATTGATTTTCCTTGGGTGATTGCTGCATCATGCGCAGGCAATATTACATTCATAATCCCAGTTCTTCCGGGAGCAATTGGCGAATATGAAATTGTCATGGCTTTAGTACTTGCAAATTCCCCAAATTATCCAGGAAGAGATGCTACGCTTATAGCTATCATTGACCGCCTCGCAAAGTCAATAATGTTGGCATTATTTGGTGGATATGCTACCTTAAGGTTGGGAGGAAGAGAAATAATAAGATTAAGAAAAGATCTATCCACAGATTCGAAAAATTCAAATGAAGAAGCTTTGAAAAACAATATTGATATAGAAGAAATCTAAAAGCATAATTATAGAGTTGAAACTATTTAATTAGGAGGCCTCAACTATAGCTCACGTACAAGAGATCCATGTTCCTAGAAGAGTGGCATTTGGGCCTAATGCTGTTGAAAGGATCTCTAGTGTTTGTAAAGACGTTGGAATCCAAAAAATCAAGATCTTTAGTGGAAACACTCACACAAAATCGATTACTTCTAATGTTATTATCCCCTTGATTGAAAGTGAACTAGAATTTTCCCATACAGTGATACCTGATGATATAAACCTTGATTATCTCCATTCAGAAGCATCATCTATATGTGATACACGAACCAATCTTATGGCTGTTGGAGGAGGAAAAATCATAGACTTTGTTAAAGTCATAGCAAGCCTATCTCAAACAGAATACGTGGCTGTACCTACTAATGCTAGTCACGATGGATTCTCCAGTCCTTATGTAAATTTCATTTTGAGAGAAAAAATAGCTAAAGAAGAAAAAAGCCAAAATTTTCCTTCAATTACTCCAATCTCTCCAATTGCCATAGTTGGAGATACATCTTTGATTAGCCAAGCTCCTAAAGAATCTTTACAAGCTGGAGTAGGGGATATTCTAGCAAAATGGGTCGCTGTTAGAGATTGGAAACTTGCACATCGTTTGAAAGGAGAAAACTTCGATATTTATGCGGCTACTTTTTCTGAGATGACAGCCAACATGGTGGAGGAAGGGGTAAAATCGTTGGGGCGATTTTTCTTTAGTGAAAAAGGAACTCGAGTTTTAATGAAAGCGTTAGGGAGTAGTGGAGTTGCTATGTGTATTGCAGGCTCTTCCCGTCCAGCTAGTGGATCGGAACATCTTGTTAGTCACGCACTAGATAAATTATCTCATAACCATGAATTTCCTGTTGCCCATGGCCATCGAACGGGATTGATTTCTATATTAATGATGTACCTCCATGGCGGTGATTGGAAGCGAATCCGTGATGTTCTTCTTGGAGTTGGAGCTCCAGTTTCTCTGAAAGAAATGGGATTCGACCGTGAGATTTTGCTTGAAGCAATGCTCGAAGCACATAATATCCGTCCAGAAAGGTATACTATCTTAGCTGAAGGTCTAACAAGACAAGCAGCAATCAATGCAATTGAAACGACTGGAATCGATTGAATTTGTCAAGAGTCTCTGGAATTGATGAGGCTGGACGAGGGAGTGTTTTTGGTTCCCTTATCATTGTAGGAGTTACATTAGATCAAAAATCGGTAGATCATCTTATCAATAGAGGCCTGAAAGATTCTAAATTATTTTCTGGATTATCAGGCAAAAAGAAGCGGACTGAACTCGCTTTAGAAATTCAAAAATTGGCGTCTGAGCTAGAAGTGAAGGAGATTACAGCGCAAGAGATTGATTTAACATTACAAAATCGTCCACAAGACAACCTGAATTATCTTGAAATTCGAAATATGGCGAAAATTATTTTCTCTCTCTCATCAGATGAAATTACTGTAGATTCAATATCAAAACCTCAATATCTCATAAAACATCTTACACGATACTTGAAGAGATTGGAAAGCTCCATAATCATCAACAGAGGACAAATGGAACCTAAAACTGGCAACTTCATAATTAAACATTCCAATAGTAGTATAAAAAGAATAATGGTTTCAGAAAAGGCTGATATGATATTTCCTATTGTATCAGCCGCATCGTGTGTGGCAAAATATATCAGGGATAAACGCCTACGAGAACTAGAGGACATATGGGGCCTTCCTTCCTTAAGCCTAGGAGCTGGATATCCTCATTTAAAAGATAGTAACATAATGAATTTCCTTCAGAGTCATCAAGATGACATACAAAACCGTCATTTCCCCTTTATCAGGTATTCTTGGGCGTGGCCACCGCTCCAAAAGATTATTAAATCATCTCTCCAGCCATTAGAAAACTATTTCAACGAATGAAGTTGTTTATTTAGTTTAAAACACTATATATCTGGAATTTATCCATTGGTGAAAACATGAAGGTGCATGAACATCTTTTTCGAACCTATGACATCCGAGGGAAATTTCCTGAACATTTTTCTTCCGAAACAGTTTTAAAAATAGGTCAGGCGTTTGGAAACTTTTTTGGTTCAAATAAAACCATTGTTATCGGAGGCGATGTCCGTATCTCGACCCCAATTATAAAATCAGCTTTATCTACTGGCTTAATGGAAACTGGATGTAATGTCCAAGATGTGGGTGTTTGTACAACTCCAGCTATTTACTTTTTGGCTGCAAATAACCCCCAAATTGATGGGGGAATAATGGTAACAGCAAGTCATAATCCGATTGATTATAATGGAATAAAAGTATGCAACGGGGAAGGAGTTTCTTTTCATATCGATAACTTTTTTTCGAAAATTAAGAGAATGGTAGAAGAAAACTCAGCTGTAACGGTCAAAAACTCAGAATATGGTTGGATTTCTCCTTTTCCAGACATAGATGCTTCACAATATTGGCGCTTCCAGAAGAATAAATTCCATCCAAAATCTCAATTAACTATCGCTGTTGAAATAGGAAATGGAACATGTTATCCTATAATTGAATTATTGAAATCTAAGGATATGCACGTTCAGGCATTTCATCCTGAACCAGATGGGCATTTTCCTGTAATGATTCCTGACCCTACAAAACCTTCCAGTCTAAAATTCATACAAGACGAAATATCAAATGACGAATATGATATTGGTATAGGATTTGATGCTGATGGCGACAGAGTAGGTTTTATAGACAATCAAGGGAAAATCATCAGTCCTGATCAAGTAATAATGCTGTTTGGTGAATTTTTATTACAGCAGTATCCAAAAGCGAAAATCTTGGTAGATGTCAAAACCTCTAGAGCCACGTTCGAATATCTCTCTAAACTTGGTGCGGAAGTAAATTTCACACGAGTAGGTCATTCTTGGATTCATGAGGGCCTTTTGAAAACTGGAGCAATTTTTGCAGGCGAATTGAGTGGTCATTATTATTTTGGATCAGACTACTATGGTTTTGACGATGCAGTTTATTCAGCACTAAGGATGTTGGAGATTGTATCAGAAAAGGATCAAAAATTATCTGAAATAGTTCAAGATCTTCCAAAATACCCAGCAACAGAAGAAATTAGAATATCCTGCTTTGAAGAAATCAAAACAAATGTAGTTTTAAATCTCAAAAATAAATTGCAGGAAGAAGCGTTTAACTCCGTAACTATAGATGGTATTAGAGCAGAATTTAGAGATGGTTGGATTTTAGTTCGTGAAAGTGGCACTGAACCTGTGATCTCTGTTCGTGCCGAAGCTACGACCTCCCAAAAATTGGAATATTATACAAATTTAATTAAAAAACTAGTTAATGAAGAAATCAATGTTGAATCAAAAAAGATAAAACTTTAGAAAAATTGTTACTCAGATAGAAGAGGTAAAACTAATGGATGATCGGATAATTGGAGCAGCATTAATCATCATCGGATTAGCGATTGCTGGATTTGGTGGTACAATGAGTACTATAGGATCTGCAATTTTCTATATTGTAGGTTTTCTAATTGCATTTGCAGGATTGGGTTTCTTTGTAAAATATAAGAGAAAACCTCCATAGCAAATACTGAAAATTAATTCAGCTTTCTTTAGCTGGAGGAGGAGTCTCGATCTTCTGAATCAATATAGTTATCATTTTTTCCATTTTAGCTCTTTTCTCTGCATGTACAATTCGTTGGATCCCTTCAAGTTCATGGATTAATCCATTAAGGAAGGATAATACATCCCCAGGATAGATAAGAAGCTCTAGACGAGCGAGACTTGCAGATATTTGATTAATGTTTTTCAGGCTTAATCTTTCGTTAATAATGAATCTCCCAATATTTTCTTGGCCATGAGAGCAGTATGGATTTTCTGAACAATCACAGCTAAAGAAAAGCTGGGTCCATCTTGAAAAAACATTTAAACACCATTTAGAAAGTTCTGTAGCTTCTTTTCCTTTTAATGATGCATTCATTACATCAAGAACAGGGCTATTTATTAAACGGGTAGAAAATCTCATGTGATAAGTCTTTTCAAGGTATTTGTGTAATTTTTTTGCCAGATAAACATTCTGAGGTGGATTCATTCTGAGTGCAATAGAAAGAAAATGTTCACGACTTTTTAGTAAGGATTTAACTTGAAGAACTTTTTCTGGAGAGAAAAACGAAAGGACTGCTGCTTGACCTAGAGGAGTCAACTCTAAAGACCTCTTTTGTGCTTTTGTTGTAATCTGAATAAATGAAATTTCTATTAATTGGTTGGTGACATCCATAAAATCGAAGTTCGCCGTTCCAATCATTCTTTGATAAATTTCTTTCGCTTTTGTTGGAGATGTGACTTTTTTGGTAGAACAAATCGAGAGAATCTGCTCACCACACGAATTCTTATCATGGTTTGGTTCAATTGGTAATAATTCTGCATTAAGTAGCTCAAAAGCGATCTCTACTTCAGATCTAGAATCTATAGAAGAGATCGATTCTCCTAAACATAGGAGAATTACTCTACCACGATCGTGTTTTCCTAACCTTCCTGCTCTTCCAAGCATTTGCGTGAAACTATTTGGTTCTAAAATAGCGTTTCCCATCATCAAAGATTCAAATATAACCTGTGATGCGGGAAAATCAACACCAGCTCCCAAGGCATACGTACTTATAACAATAGGACACTTTCCATTTGAAAATTCTGTTTCTATTCGCCTTCTCAAGGCATAAGAAAGACCTGAATGATATGCATGTACATTACGTACTCCAGCATGATGCAACGCTTGTGCAATCTCTGTGGTTTTTCTACGGGAGTTTGTAAAAACCAAACTCTGACCCCGATAACCAATACTGGATTTCATTTGGTACTCTTTTCGTGCTAGCTTTAAGATTTGGCGTTTCTTTTCTTGCTCGCTTCGAGAAAGTAGCATATGTTTCTCTAAAGGTATTGGTCGTTGGTCAAAGGTGACTAAAGTTAATGATAATTCCTCTGCGAACTGTATCGGGTTTCCAATAGTTGCGGATAAAGCTAGTATTTGCGTCTTTCGCGCATATACCCTGACTTTGGCTATTAAACAGTCTAAAGTGGGGCCACGATCAGGATCAGCAAGTGATTGCACTTCGTCAATAACAATACAACCTATTGAGTTAAAATCTACTTGCCCACCCCTAATCAGAAGATCTAGCCCTTCATATGTTGCTACTATAATATCGGAGTCTTTAATAGAATATCTATTTCTATAAAAGGCTTTTTTCTCTTCTAATGTATTGAAGATTCTTGATCGTCCAGTTCGTAATCCAACTTTAAACCTTGAGCCATAATATTTCTTAAATTCATCAAATTTTGTATTTGCTAAAGCTACCAAAGGAACAGTAAATATAAATTTCCTTTTTTTAATCACATGAGATATTCCTGCAAGTTCACCAATAAGCGTCTTTCCTGCACTCGTATTAGCGATAATTAATTGATTTACATTACTTAATAATCCTTTCTGAAGCGCTTGAACTTGAATGGGAAGAAAAGTGTGTATTCCACGGGATTTTAACGATTCTTGAAGAAAATTTGGAAGGGTAAATTCCGTAACCTTTTTTATAAAAGGTCTTATTTTGGGTTCAGGAACTTTCTCAATCTTATGAATGAGTGTATAATCACCAATGGCAGCTAAATCCCCTGTAAAAACAGCTGAAACCTTTTGAATATCGTGTAAGTTGTCTAATAAGGATAAAGCATACTTTTTAAATCCAGGACTTGTGAGGAGTTTAATTTTTTTATCTTTAAGTTCATTTTCTAATTCTTGAATTGCACACGATTTACATACACTTCGCTCATAAGCAAAAAAATTGCCTTCAGAAGGAAGTAGTGTAATTCTATCATGCATTACACAAAAAGGACAGAGTTCTACCTCTCCAATAGGTGTGTTTATACTAAAATCCTTACAAAAACTCTTAATTCCTTCTTTTTCTTCCTGTGAGAGTTCATTGCTTAATAGGATTCGTTTTGATTTTATCAGTACTTCTTGAATGGTGTTTTTGGGAGGGTAAGGTTTCCATTTACCTTGTTCTTCCCAAAAAATCCGCCATGGGCGCCAAAAATCCTTCTGTTTAAAGTGATATTCAATTCTCCCCCTAATAGTAGGTTTCCTTTGAGCTATTTTTCCACGGGAGAAACAAAGTATTTGTATCGATTCCTCTTGTTTATTGGACATGAATAGTGTTGAATACACAGATCTAAAAGAAATCATAATAACCAGCGATGTGAATTCTCTATTTTGTGAGAAGAAAAACTATTGACAAAACTTTTTTTATAAGCTATAGAACACAAAAATTGTTAAAAGAAAACAGTTAGAATGTTATAAGTTAAATCAGATGAGGAATTAATATGCCTATTTGTCAGAAATGTGGCAGTTATTTCAGTGAAAAATCATGCCCATTTTGCACACCTGATGATTCACCTGAATCACCCGTATCTACTATAGAAAAAGAAGAAAGTAAAGCTATCAGGATAATAGACCCCATAGATTTGATCGAATCCATAGAGAACACAGAATCACAGATTAAACAGCTCCAAGAAAAGAAAGAACTAGAAATACAAGGATTGACTGAAGAAGTAGATAAGAAAACCAAAATCGAGCGAAAACTAAAAACCGAATTAGACACTTTAGATTCAGAGCTTTCGCAACTCGAGGGTTCATTTAAAAATAAGCGAGAAGATAAACAAAACCTTTTACGGGGGAAATTTCCACTTGAGGAGGAGATCGAATCATTAAAATCAAAGCTAGCAATATTAGAAGCAGATATTTCTTCAAGAAAAACTGAGATCTCTCAGTTAAAAGAACAGTTAGGAGAGACATAAAAATGCCAAAATGTTCGCGTTGTGGATCTTATTTCATTCGACCACCTTGTCCAGTATGTTCACCTCCTGCCACAGAACAATTAATAGAGGATGCTCCAGATCAGAAAGGAAAAACAGTTGAGGAGCTTCAAAATGAATTGAAAGAGTTACAAAATTCCTTGAAGCAGCAAGAATCTGAATTTGAAACACGATTTAAAGAACTTAAACTTCGCGTTGAATCCCAAGATGATCAGATCTCTGATTTAGAATTATCTAAAGTGTCAAAAGAGAAGAAAAAACAGGATTTAGAGAAAGAATTATCTGAGCTAAATGATGAGATAAATTCTTTACAAGTTGAGGCGGAGAAAAAAGAGGAAGAAAAGAAATCATTAATGGATAATATTCAGAAGAATGAAGAAGCCCTGAAAATCCTTGATTCCGAAATCTCTGGTTTGAAAGAAAAAATCAGTCAACATCAAGAAGAGGATCGACGTCAGCGTGAGGAAGAGGAGCGACGTCAGCGTGAGGAAGAGGAGCGACGTCAGCGTGAGGAAGAGGAGCGGCGTCAGCGTGAGGAAGAGGAGCGACGTCAGCGTGAGGAAGAGGAGCGGCGTCAGCGTGAGGAAGAGGAGCGGCGTCAGCGTGAGGAAGAACAACAACAAGAACTAGAAAGCGATTCAGAACCAGAACTCGAAACTGAAACTAAAACTGATACCGAGTATTAAAACCAATTTCCTTTATCTCTTCTTTTTTCTAAAAGGGTTCACATCTTGAAAAAAATAGGTAGTTATAGAACGGAATTTCTATCCCACCAATTCGTTGCTACTGTTTTTTTAAAAGAAAATGGCTTGATAATCGATATAAAAGGCCCGAATGATCACTTGGGGGGAGTTGGGATTGGAGTACCGTATCTCCGCAAAAATAGGGAAGAATCTGCAAATTACCACTGTATCTCTTTCCCAGCTCATCGTGATGGGGAGCTAGGAGGAAGGATTGCTCAAATTATCTCAAAAATAACTCGCTATTATACAGTGGTGATAATTGGAATTCATATTCAAGACATTACAAAAGCTCACTTAAAGGAGCTTATTAGATTTTTTGAAGAATGGTCTGCTAATTTAGGGCGAAAAATAGTTACCGAAATTTCTTTACATTCAAATAAGCCAAAATGATAAATATTAATCCAGTAATGAGTATTAGAGCTTCATGTAATTGAATTATAGGTGGATTGAAAGTTCTGATGATTTTAAAACCAGGTGAGAGCTGGCTGATGAATAAATTGGTATTGATTGCAGACCAAGAATACACCATGATCTCATAATCGTTCGGGTCTAAGTCTGAAGTAGATATAGATAAAAAGTATATTGCAGTCCCATTTTGATCGGTTGCGGAAGTAATACCAGGGAGGGATTTGTTCAAAGTCCCACTCTTATTATGAATGTCCAATATGCCATATAAGTTGAGATTGGGTACTGGAATATCAACATCATTTAATTCAGTATTAAATACTTTGAAAGAGATGGAAATCACAGAGGTTGAATCAAGAGCATAACAATAAAGGCCATTTGACAATTCTGTAGCGACATAATTTATGTCTTTAATTTTGAAAGTCCCGATAAGAGAAAAATTATAAGCGGCATTCTTGATAGGGTTTAATGAATTGCGAAGATATACGTAAGAATCATTCCATTCAGATACAATTTGGAATCTTGTTCCAAAAGTGGTATTTGGAAGGTTATTATTAACTAATTCACTCAGAAAAAGTGATTCATTAGAATATTTAGTCTGAAACAATTGGATATATGATGTTGGTTGAGTAATATTTGTAAACCCTCCTCGCACTATTATTCTCTCATTGGTAACGTTATGAACGATTGAATCGTATTTGTATCCAATCTTCAAAGAGAAATTAATTGTTTCACCATAATAAAGACTATTACTATCCTTTAATGCTTGTAAATTTCGATAGTCTGTTTTAAAAGAAGCATTTGATATAATTGGAATACCTCCAATAGAGATTACTGGAAAACTAGCATTCGATATTAAATCAGGAACTAATTTTACAGAGGAATTCCATACTAATCTGACTGAAACATTATAGAAACCATATAAAAACCGAATAGGGCAAACTTCCCCTTTTGTTGTATAAATATTACCTTGTAAGTAACTTAATGTAAGATTAAAAACCTCTTGTTGTGTTTTATTGCTAATAAATACAACAGATGCATTTGCGTTTGGTGTAAAGTTACCATTTGAATATATTAAAGAAACATTTAAGTTCATGTCTTCCCCAGGATGATATTGAGGGAAAAAAGATACATTTTCTAGAATTATTGTATCAATAACCTCAATTTGGGTTATAAAGGAAATTATAAAGCTGGATTGATTGAATGTAGTTGTAAGCGTCCATGTTCCTAGTATAGCTTGGTCTGAAACGTTCCATACATAATATACCGCTCCTGTTGTGGTGTTAATTGGTTCTAATTCAAACCATGTATAGTCTTTTTTATCTGGGGCTTCTAGAACTGCGCTTATGGTGCCATCTGTAATATTTTGGCTAGATATGTCAGGAACCGAACGATTTTGGTAGAAAATTGTTGAATTAACTTTATCCCCTGGTTTAATTTCTTGAGAACCAAACTCAATATTCTGGTTAAATCCAACAAATAAAGTTGAATTACAGTAATAGGGCTGAGGGTCAATAATGGGTAGATTTCTGATTGAAATCATATTAATGAGTTTATGTGTACCTAAACTCCAATTGAAATCTGCGTGTATGTCCTCTTCTAAGTTTACAATATATAGGGCATCCGATTTACCATAAAAACTTGGATTACTTTCTGAATAGTCAGGATGAGTGAAATTCCAATTATCTACAGTCGTTGACAGCTGTAAAGATCCATGAGATTTGTAATCATAAATTGTAAAGTATTGTTCAATCGTTGCGGGTTTTCCCTGAATTATATAGTTTGTTTTATTAATGGTATCAGGATGTTCTTGAATAATATCTTGATAATGCGTTGTCTCTAAAGAAAGGTTAATGGACTGAAATATATCATCTGAAAGAAGAAGTGTTAATGACGCATAAAATGTAGAATGAATATTTACCTGTTTACTCTTTTCACTGTCACTATAGGTTAAATTATTTGGTCCAAATCCACCGATATGTACCAATTCTGAACTTCGGTATGTTCGACTCTCTCGCTTAAGAAATTGAGATGAGTAGATAAAAGAAATTGTGTCAGACTGGTTCTTCTTAATTTCTTCTGTAGCATTAAAAAGGCTAAATATGGAGTAAACCATACCAGTTTCGGTAACAGTTGCAAATTCTGATGTTCCAAATCCTCCTTTTGTTGATCCGTTTACCTTTTTCAGTGATCTTAGCCAATTTAACACGTCTTCTTGATAATCACTGAGATTTTTGGGTAATGATATCTCTAATAGCTTTCCATATTGTTCTATTATCTTAATTGATTGAAGAGCATACCATGTGTCTTCAATTCTATTTTGAAGAGGATTGTATGAATTAAAGTATGATTCATTTTCCCAGAAACTTTCTAAAAAATTGAGAATATTGACAGAATAATTTGTCATAAAATCTAGAACAGTTCCATTTACAAGAGGAGTTTTTTCTGTATCAATTAACTCTGGAAGAATCACGAGCTGACGAATTAAATCTAATATAGTCAAGGCTTGAAATGTTGCCTTAATCGAGCTATTTTCATGTCCTATTTCATGAAACCCTAATTTCGTTCTATCAAAAGTTGAATTAATCACAAAATCTAATAATTCTGGGGTTATTGGTTGTAACTTCAAAGGCAGCTCATTCATTATCCAAAGGGATAAGGTTAGACCAAAAGTACCCTCTAAAGAAACAATTTGAGCTTCTGGGTCTGATCCAAGGTAAAATCCTCCTGAACCTGACTCATCCCTAAGATTGAGTAAGTTATCGGCAATAGAAACCTCAGTCTCCTCCCAGTCTGACCCAAACTGATAATAATCGAGTCCGAAGAACCTTAAAATTGAAAGAGCTTCATAGGTGGCAGTGGATGTCGCATATCCTCCATCGGCCTCTAAAAATATTCCGTCTTCTTGATAAAGTGAGCTCACGTACTCATATAAAGCTTCAATATTGAATGACTCATTTTCTACTTGATTATCATTAGTAATAGATTTTATCTGTAAATTATTCTCTGAAATGACTAAGGAATCTTCGTTTATTTCTTCAAAATTAGTATCTAGAACACTATATCCGCTAGAAATGCTGGCTAACGAAATAGTGGCAAGGACAAGTAAGAAGAGAGTTTTTCTTAAAAATCTCGAAATATTTAGTGATTTATTAAGGATTCTCATGTACTCTTCACATAAATTGGTATCTAGCTGTACTATTGTGCCGATTAATGATTAGACACGACTTGGTTTGAAAAACTTAGCCATCTCCCTTTGACCTTGTTTGAAAATATTATCCTTTCGAACTAATGGAAAATTCTGGTCGAAATTCAAAAAAATTAATAACAAAAATCCGATCTCTCTTCTGTTGAAACGTTAAGAGTTAGGTTGATGAGACAAGAAATGAGCCGAAATTTAGAAGACCAGATGCGCTTATCTCTTAGGGCAATTTTATCGAAACAAATGGCGGGGGGAAGAGAAAAGTATCAAATGATAGCTTCTTTTATAAGCGATGATAGCGGTTTTCCATTAACGGGGCTGAAGAGGAAAAATGGATCTATTGTAGAAATGAAAATTGAAGAGTTCGAGCAGATGTGTGCCATTCTTCCCCAAATGTGGGAAGCTATTCAGCCATTTTCTGGGGGTCTGCAATTTATGTCAAACGAAAGAGAAGTAAATCACATCACAATAGGATTCAAGAAAAAGGATGATGCCAATCCCCAATTAGAACTGATGGTAACACGATTAGAGGAGCTCTACATTTCCTCAATCTATTATACGAAAAAATAGGTGATTTTATGACAGAAAACGAAATTGAGAGGCTTGCTGAAGAGATCAGAATCCAGAAAAAGAAAAAAATCGACCTAGCTTACAAAAAAAACACGAATATCCTCCAATCTATGAAAAAACAGTCAGATAAAGTGAAAGAAGGCTGTGAAAAACTGATTGGGGAAACTGAACCAAAGCTCACGGAGGAAGGGATGAAGAAAATCAAATTTCGCTCCCAATTTGAATCGCTCAAAGCGATCAATGCGTTGTCACACTTTATCAAGGAACAATTCTCTGATTTTGAAGTACTTGAACCTTCCAATAAACTTACTTCTAATGAGCTAAATCAATTCATTAGAGTTGTTTCACGGTTGCTAAATGATGTAAATAAGGAGAGGAGTACAACTGATCGAATAATGGGCATAGATTATATGATTAAGAAGCGAACAATTTATTCACCTCTCGGTAAATTAAGTGCAGAACTAACAAACTTGCGCGACCTCCAAAAAGAAGAATTTCGAATAATAAAGGCTCTAGAAGATCTAAAAGAACTGAGAACGGATATTAAAGAGCTATCAGAAAAGATCGCAAAGACAGAGACAGATATTCAAAACTTTCAAAAGGAATATCAAGATCTTGAAAAGAAACTAGGGGAAACTGAGAGAGAAAGAGATATTCTATCAGAGAATTCTTTGGTTAAAAACTCCCGAAACCTTGGAGTGCGAATGACTGAGCTGGAAATTGAAATTGGAAGACATTTAAACTCATTTAAGAAAATCTTTAAGAAATATGCTCGTGAGATTCAACGTGGATCAATTTCAGGTGATTTTGGTTTAGTTAATACTGCCCTTGCATATGAAAAAAATCCCGTCCAGAGTTTTTTAAAAGAAGAAGAAGGCAATCCTGAAATAATAGCACTTCTTGAGGAATTGCTTAAAGTTGGTTTATCTGATCTTCATCTAAAGCAGAAAGATATAAACAATTTAAACCAAGAGTTAAAAGCCATACGCCAGGAAAAGATGGATTCATGGAAAGTGGAATGGAAACAGCACTTGGTAGAGAAAGCGAAATTGGGAGAATCTGCGGAATTTAAATCAATCAATGAAAAATTAGATCATTATGAGAAGAAATTAGAAACATTGAAATCAAGCTTAGAAGAAAAAGAGGAAGAGATAAATCTAAACAAGAAGAAACTAACCCAGTTCTCTGAATCACTAAACGAAAGACATCAAAGAGCTAAAGATATCGCAAAAGAAGTTCGAGAAATGGAAGAATGATTATCTTGAGTTGTATAGATTTGAAAAAAATCTTGATTTTTAGTTAAGGCCTAGATATTTAATCTTTAACCCTCTATTAAACAATTTTAAGGTTAAAACGTTACCAAATCCCATCTCATTTCTAAAGTTTATAAGAAAAAAAGGATAGTCTAGAATTAAAGCATCAATTTTACCAGGTGTTATCGTTCGATGAGTCCTTCCTTCTAACAATTCTATTGTATCATCCTCTAGGACGTTTTGAATTTTGCATGGAGCCCCAATATCTATATCTTCTTTATCGTAAAGGATAAATGGCTCATCTAACCTTTGTAGTAGTTTAAAAAAGGATTTTTCCCTGTTCCAATTCTTTACATTGATCATTTGAATGATAGGTGGAGAAAAAATAATTAAATCTCGTCCTGAAAATTCATGCTCCTTCTGAGATTCATCCTCAAAAACAAATAAAGTATTTTTGAAATTATCTCCTACCTGAACATTTTTCAAACCCCATGGTTGAATCTTACCCTCTTTATATACTAACCAGTACACTAATTGTCGAAATTCAGAGATATCAATTCCAATTGATCGTGATGTGATATCTTTTCCATTTTTAGAGAATTTAAATCCACGGAACTTTCCATCCTTGATTTTTACTTTGTCTAAAACTACTATATCTCCTTTTTTTGTGAAATATTTGTGTTGTGGTTCTGCTATGGCGAGAGTATAATCACATTTGGAAATATTAACCGTGTCCCCATTATCTATTTGCATTTCTAATTCAATGGGAGAAACAATGTTTTTAGTACGTTTAAAACCAGTAATCCTTCCCCAATAAGCTGTACCTTGAGACAACCAAGGCTTAGCAAGAACATGTCGCCCCACATAATATTTTGCCCAATATTCTTCAAATGTTATTTCTAGATAATCATCTATTGTTCCGAAATCTCTGATATATTTTTTCGATAATAAATCTGCCAGTTTCTGATTATTTTCTTGAAGCTTTTTTATTGTTCTTTTTCTTAATCCTGGAATTAATAACATCCAAATCATAAATCCAGCTTTAATCGCTCCAATGGAGTGATCTATTTGCATTGCTAACCGAATTGTAGTCAAAGGATGGGAAGCAATGAGATTCATGAAACAAGTCATCCGACTTGGAGAAAGATTACGATAAAGATAATATGCTTGATCTCCCATAAAACGGATATTTTCATCTTTAGATCGTGTTTTTCCAGTCATTAATTGCGTATTGAAACCTATCTCCCCTGCAATACCATAGTAAAATCCTTCTAAACGGTATAAAGATTCTGCCAAGTCTATTCCAAAGCCTTTTTCTCTTGTAATTTTATCTGCTTGGCCTTCCAACATCTTCACAAAAGTTAATAAAAATGAGAATAATATAATGTTAAATAACCAGAAACTAAGAAAATCCCAAGTTTGATTTGTACCTAAAACATATTCCCAATAGGTAGAGGGAGCATCAATCACAGCTTTGATTGTAAGTTCAACCGCGGTAAGAGCCAACAATAGTAGTGTATGTTTTCTCCTAACATGTACTAATTCATGCGCAGTTATTCCCCGAATTTCCGCGTCAGAAAATTGATCTAAATCAGAAGCAATATAAGCGATTCGTTGATCAAACCATGGCCCATAGGCAAAAGCATTGAGGATAGGCGCCTTTACAATGCCAATCTTTCTGATTGGAGTTGGGATTTCCTCTTGAACCTCTTTTATTATTTTTTCTGCTCGCTCATCCTCTAGGGGTTGAATTCCAAACAAAAATGTTAGTAAAGAACCTGAAATTAGATAGATAAAGATGTTAGTTGCAAAAATGGCCAAATATTTTGTAATATCTGGTAAATTTAACTGTAAAATTAGTAAAAGAGCAACTAGGTAAAGAACAAGATAAACCATTTGAGGACTAATGAAACGAGTAACCACTATGAACTTTTTTCCAAATACTATGAATGCTGTTAATATCATGATCCATAGAATTAAATTATATCCAATTCCTACAAAAAATTGATTAATATTGATATTCGGGGATAATCCAAGCGAAGTTAAAAATTGTTTGATAGTATCTCCGAATGAAGGAATAACTTTTGTTGTTAGAAAACCCAAGACAACCATAATGAAAAAAAAACCGTAACTAATGGTAAAGGTTACCATCATTTTGAACCAAATGAGGTTCTCTCGCACTTCAAACGACCCAATAACCATTAAAGCTAAAATTCCTGCTAAACCTGCAAGGAGAAGATCACCTGTAAGTGCAAAGAGCCCAGAAGCCATAACACCAACCCCAGAGAGTTCCATTAAATCAGGAAAAGCATGGTATTTAAGGTACTTTCTCAATTCTAGAAGGAAAATTATGGCTAAGAGAACACTAATGCCACCTGCAAGGAGCTGTTCGATAGAAATTCCGTGAAAAAAACTCTATAGATCATTTTGAAAAATCAAAGAAGTTATCACCTAAAAATAAGACAAAGAATGGGATCTTACAATCAATTGAGCCAGAAGGGTTTCTATTTAAAATGGCTACTTTAATCTCAAAATATTTATTTTTACTTTTTTTAATGATTTATTGGCAGAATCAATAACATGATTTTTTGTAGGCGTTAATAGAGTGAAAAGGAAACCAAAATGGATTAAAGCAAAACTTCCAACTAAAAAAGAGTACGGAAAAATACGAAAATTGCTCAAACAACAAGGTCTTCACACGGTCTGTGAAGAAGCGTTCTGTCCAAACCGTACTGAATGTTGGGAATCAGGTACCGCAACTTTTCTTCTTATGGGCCCATATTGTACTCGCTCCTGCAAATTTTGTGATGTAGAAACGCGTAATCCACGTATGTATCTGGACTTAAAGGAACCTGAAAACTTAGCTTACAGTGTTAAGGAACTTGGATTAAAATATGTAGTTCTT
>JBHLPG010000445.1:0-2793 GCA_048939725.1 Promethearchaeota archaeon
ATTAATCACATTAGATATTCTTTAGGAAAACCTCCTCGAGAGGGAAGTGATTATTGGTGGACTTACACTGAGGAGTTAATTGGTCTTTTCAACGTCTCTTATTCTCCTACTTAATTATTTACCAAAGTTAAATGTCACCTTGAATCTGATTAAACTCCGCTGATCTTTTTTTTGGAATTTCTTCCTCTTAGGCTCCACCCAGCAGTATCTTAGACTTTAAATCACATCTAAACGAAAAATTAAATTTAATCTGATAAGTAGGATCGCTTCTCACTTACAACGATTTAAAATGCTTGCCCGAACCTGTTTTTTTTTATGCAATGAGACTCTTTCAATATTTAACCACCAATCGAGGTGCAATATTGAAGTCTAGAAGAAAACTAGCTATACTAGTCCTATTTGTCTTTTTTTTACCTTTAGTAGATTCAGTTTCAGCTTGTACTATTTTTACTGTAACAGACGGTCAGACGATCTTCTTTTGTGGGAATGAAGATAATAGCGAGGCCTTTCAATGGAGAATATGGTTTGATCCTGCATCAAAACACAGATACGGCCGAGTGTTTATTGGATATAGAATAGTTAATAATTTAGACGTCCCACAGGCTGGTTTCAATGACCAAGGACTTGCAATAGATTTAAACGCGGTTGCTTATGCTCCGATAACAACAAGTTCTGAACGGGAAAACTATTATGGAGTTATTTCAACAAAATGGTTAGCAGATTGTGCTACAGTGGATGAAGTTAAAGATCAACTGTTCGACTATAATATAGTTGATCTAGAAGAGAACCCAAATCAAATTCATGTCGCTGACAAAACTGGTAATGCAATGGTGGTTGCAATAAACTCTGATGGTGAATTAAGTCCCACTAACATCTCAGAAAATTATTTAGTCTCTACTAATTTCAATCTTAATAATAAAGAGCAACTAGCTTTCGAACTACAAGACCCTGGGAGATACAACACAACTGCAACGGGACTCGAAACAATGTTAAATCACAACAATTTAAGTGTGGAAGGTTGTCGGGATATTTTAGAAGAAACAGCTCTTAATCCTAATTTAGGATATGGCTATGTAGCTGATTTAAAAAATGGTCTGATTTACCTTTATTCTCATGATGATTTTGAACGAACAGCTATATTAGATATTCACGAGGAGCTAGCTAAAGGTGTACATTCGTACGCTCTAGAAACCCTCGTCACTCAACAAACTAGGATTATTAAACCTTATATCTATAACAGCCTGCTTATATCGATACTCATCATCATTCTTGTAAGTATTACGTCTACTGGTCTTTATCTCAAACGCCTAAGGCCCTTATTCCAATCAACTCCAATAAAAGGGCCTGATAGCGTAAAATCCCATGGTTTAAAGCCATTTATTATTAACAAATTAAAAACAATGCAACCAAGAACCCGATTTCTTATAGCTACCCTTCTAACTATAGCTTCATTCCTTGTGCTTAAAGGATTCATTAAAATTGGACCTTTCTATGTAAGGGAGGACTGGACTTCAATTATATCCTTTTACTTGACCATAGTTCCTATCTTGGTTATTAGTACCAATTTTCGACCATCTTTTGCAGTTGTATTATCCAGTTTAGGAATAGTTGTTGATGAATTGACATTCTGCTTTATACACGGGTATGGAGGAGAGCTATGGATTCAACTCATCATGGCATTAACTTCTCTTGTTGGTGTAGCAGTTATTATCTCCGCAGTACGGAAAAGAAATACTTTTCTGGCTTTCTCTTTAGGGGGACTTTGGTATATTCTTGGATTTTACGTTCCTGCGTATCTTTATTACTGTGAAATGTTTAACTTTGATGCAGCAGGATTATTCTTGTATACTATCATTCATGTTCTTATCTATATCATCTTGGTTCCAGTCATTCTTCTCTTCAATAAAGGTATTCAAAGTCTATCAAATAAACAAGAACTAGAAACCTTGGTAGTTTCACTAGATTCGGAAAAAGATGATTCACAAGAAAAAAATGAATAGATGAAAAAAAGAAAGGAAAAGAGATAGTCTTAGAATTATAAGTTCCAATCCTAACGTTTTCGTCTAACACTCAACCCTGCAAGGCTGAGTGTTGATATTAAGGTGATCAAAGTAAGACCAGCGGTAGATTCAGTCATTCTTGTTTCAGATGTTATGGATGTAGTAGCCACTGCGCTTTCAGATGTCATTTGAGGCGATTCAGATGATAGGGATGTGAGATATCCTTCAATGTCGAAACGAAATAAAAAACTGTCTTGACTCCCTTGAAGTGTTTGCTGATAGGCATTTTCGGTTATTAAAAAATCTAAAGAGGCAGTAAATCCAACAATATAGAGGTAATCGTTAGAAAGGTACTGATGCCAAGGATGATCCTGGCCCATACCTCCTAAATACGACCCAAACAAAGGTTGTCCAGTCGGAGAAATTTTCATTATAATGACGTCACCAGATCCACCTAGTTCTGTTTGAAATGCATCTATGAGAGGAATACCATCAGGGCCAGCAATTCCACTGACAAGGATATTATTAGAGCCATCGATATCAACGTGGAGAACGGTATCCCAAGCAGCCCCACCAAAATAGCTAGAGAAAATTAATTCCTGCCCATCACTTGTTAGCTTTGCCACAAATCCATCAACTTCAATCATGCTGTAATTTTCCTGCCAAGCGTTTACTATCGGAAAATCAGAAGACCAGGTTCTACCAGTAATAATAATATCTCCCACTGAATCAGTAGCAACCCCAAAACAATCATCCATGTGGGAACCACCAAAGTAAGTTGCATAAACTAGGT
>JBHLPG010000115.1:0-11245 GCA_048939725.1 Promethearchaeota archaeon
TCTTCTGCTACCATACCCTCCAGATGATCTATTGTCACCATAACTTCTATCGCTTCCGTAAGATCGCCTATTCTCGAACGATCTTCGACGAGGATCTTCAATGTGGTCAGTGGATCGATTGTTTTCTTGATTGAGTTCAGAAAACATAGTTTGATCTTCAGCTAAGGATCCAAATTTTCCTTTTGACAAGCGAAGAGAATTTTGAAAGATATTCGCGAAACCATTAGATAGTTTGTAGACTTTATCCTCTTCAACATTATCAATATCTTCATTCCAGAGAGTCAGGACAATTGATCCTGTTTCATCTGCTACGGTTATGTCGCATACTCGATGCGATTCACCAGTTCTTTTATTTATTTCACGTTCAGCCTCTCTATTAATGACTTTAAAAACCACATTAACATGTTTTTCGAGAGGTTTGACGTCCCCAATCTTGACGTCATGGGTTTCATTAGATTCAAAATTATATGACATTTCTTACACATCAAATCTATTACGAATAGAACCAAATCCTATTAAAAAAGTAAAAATAATCCTTTTGGCTACTAATTTTCAGTCTTTTGAATTTCTAGAGACATTAAATCGTTCCATTCGTTTTGGTTTCACTTTTAAAATTCTGATTTCAGCTCTATAGTACGATTCTTTTTGCTATTTAAAAGACTACTGGTAGCATTGTCAAAAAATTTTGAAGGCTGACTGATTTTCGGATCAACAGCTATCTAGAGTTTAAATCTAGAAACATTATTGTTTTGTGATTCATATCTCCCATTCTTTTTGTGCAATATAGCCACCTATTATAACAAGAAATCCAACGAGAATACACAACAATATGGCAAGAATATTACTCTATGTATGATCATGTCTCTGATGGTCGTTTTAATTATGGTATTTTGTGGTTGTGGATTATAACTATTGGGAAAATAGATGCACTCATATGTACAGGTCCACCCTGCAAGAATGAGTTCATAAAACACAATATCTATTAGACAAAAAGGTATATGGAGCCTCTCCGTACTAAGAAGGCAGTCACTAAAATCCTAAGACAGAGATTTGGACCAGCTAAAGTTTAAACCTGTTCTGTTGGAACCGAGTTAGCTTTTGAAATTCTGGAAGACAAATAAACGAAATTAGCATCAGATTCCTTCAATTCATTCCTCTGATTCCTCTTTCTTCACAATGATAACACCATTTCCTTCAGGGCAACAAGATTCAATGAACCCGATCATCTTTCTCATGCGAGAAATAATCCTGATAACCATTGTACTACCTTCTTGCGTTAAAGTATATGTACGAACTCTTTTATCACGATCCTCCTCTTCTTTCTTCGTTGTTTCGTGAATGTAACCTTTATCTATCAAATTATGGATTATTTTATATGTTGCACCTGGCGTTGGGGACCAATCTTCCCCAAGATCTTCTTTAACATACCTCACGATTTCAGAACCGGAGAGACTTGTTTGATTATATAACACAAGAAGGAATAATGACTCCGTGGGAGTTACATCAAGGTTTTTACCAAACATTATATTTTCACATTGATTTTTTCAAGCTTTGCCTTCTTAAGAAGCTTTAAAAATGTTGCCCAAGAGGAATATTCCTAAGGAATATTTCCTATAAATATTCAACATGGCTAATAAATATTGAGATGAAGAAAAATGACGCAAGAAAAAGATATTCCATCCGATGAGAAACCCCGATCGAGTTATTCGTGTTGTGGTTCTGGATCTGAGGAGGTGGAGAACACAATGCCAGAACAAGATATGGCTCAGTCTGAAAAGATAAAATCAGATATCCGAAAGCAGTATGCTGAAATTGCCACAGGGAAAATGAACCTCTCAAGTGTGTCTGAGCAAGTTGATTCACAAGTAGCAACTAATAGTAATCAAGAGGTTTATACAGATTACTCTAAAGAGGAACTTTCAAGCATCCCTAAAGAATCAAACCTCGGTTTAGGTTCTGGAAATCCCGTTAAATTAGCTAATATTCAACTTGGGGAGACAGTTGTGGACTTAGGATCGGGTGCGGGAGTCGACTGTTTTCTAGCCTCGAAAAAAGTTGGTAAAACAGGAAAAGTAATTGGAATTGATATGACTCCCCCGATGATTGACAAAGCACGAGCTAACGCGAGGAAAGACAGATTTACCAACGTCGAGTTTCGCTTAGGGGAAATCGAACATATGCCTGTTGCTGATAATACTGCTGATCTTATTGTTTCAAATTGTGTGATAAACCTGTCGGTAGATAAAGCTCAAGTCTTCAGAGAGGCATATCGTGTATTAAAACCAGGTGGACGGTTGGTAATTTCTGATATTGTTCTTAACCAAGAATTCCCTGATGTGGTTAAAGAGGCTCTCACAGATGTTCCTGGATGTGTGTCAAGAGCTTGGGTGAAAGATGAATATTTAGGGGTTATTAAAGATGCAGGATTTGAACAAGTGGAGCTTCTTGAGGCTGAAATTATCGCACCGAGAAATAAACCTAAAAAAACCGAGTCTGGCACGTTTAAAGCGAAGCTCGTAACCTATGGAAAGGAGGTTAATGTGGAGCTGACACCAGAAGAGTATGCAAACTTGCGTACCTCGATCATGAAAGGACATATTCGGGCTTATAAACCGAATTAAAGATTTTCAGTCCCTTTCTCTTTTCCTTTTTTATATCACAACATACTTACCTTCCTCTACCATTACCCGGAAGAAGACCTTTAAAATTCTTATAATCTATTTTATTTTAAGGAGTAATAGCAATGGTTGTAAATGATTTGATAAAGCAAGAGATAAAGGGAACAGTATTGAACCCATTACCTGTGGCTTTGGTTGGAACACAAATCAAAGGAAAACCTAATTTCTTAGTTATTGGATACATTTCTCCTTTTAATTTTGGTCGTCATATTTTCTTCAGCTTATATAAGAAAAGATTCTCTAGAGAAGGTATTCACGAAAATAAAACATTTAGTGTAAACATTCCCTCAACAGAGCTTCTTACTGAAACTAATATCTGTGGAACCGTATCTGGGAGAAAATTTGATAAATCCACATTGTTTAATATCTTTTATGGGGAATTAAAAACTGCTCCAATGATTCTGAATTGCCCTCTAAATATGGAGTGCGAGGTTACTGAAATCCTTGATTATGATCCTAATGAGGGGATTATTGGAGAAGTTATCAAATCATATGCAAATTCTGAATGTTTATCCAACGGTAAGCTTGATTTACGGAAAGTAAATCCTGTAATCTGGGCAACAGGAGGTGATTATAACTATTACCAGTTAGGAGACCGTTTAAAAACTCCTGAAGCGCCATAAGAAAGAGGATTTCCTACTCGGAGTAATCCGGTAAAATTTACTAGAGTATTTTTATTAATAAATTTCTATTCGGATTCCGCTAAATTACCCTCTTATCTTGTTCTTGAATTATCTTTCATGTAGAGAATTGGTGTTGAGGTAGTAATTATGACAAGCTACGCTGAAAAAAAAATCGCTACGCTTGGAGGAGGTTGTTTTTGGTGTCTAGAAGCAGTATTTCAAGATATTCAGGGAATAGAAACAGTTATATCTGGTTATTCAGGAGGAGAAATTGCAAATCCTACCTATGAAGTAGTATGTAATGGAACTACTGGTCACGCTGAAGTTGTTCAAATCACGTTTAATGAACTGATTTCATTCAAAGAAATCTTAGAAATCTTCTTCACAATTCACGATCCAACACAACTGAATCGCCAGGGAAACGATATTGGTACACAATACCGGTCTGTGATTTTTTATCACTCTGAACAACAAGAGGAGGAAGCGAGAAATATGATCCATAAGTTGGAGAAGAATGCAACATGGCCTGCCCCAATTGTAACAGAAGTTACTGCATTCACAGAATTTTTCCCTGCTGAAGATTATCACCAAGAGTATTTCAAGAAGAATCCGAATCAACCTTATTGTCAACTAATAATCTTACCAAAAATTATAAAATTACGAGAAAAGTATGCTACCAAGCTTAAACCCATTTTATTCAATTCTTAAATGAAGATGAATATCATGTCAGGAAATCCTTTTCTTTCTCTAAAAGATCAGAAATATATCAGTCTAAAAACCTTCTATGAAAATGGAAGGGGAGTCGCCACTCCTGTGGAATTTGCTGAAAAAGATGGTAAATTGTATGTTAATACACGAACGAATTCCTGGAAAGTAAAACGAATTCAAGGAAACCCAAAAGCGACGATAGCACCATGTACCATCCGTGGAAAGCTTCTTGGAGAAGAGATGGACGTGACCGTCAAAATCCTTTTTAAAGACCCTGAAAAGGTTATTGCGGAACAAGCTCTTGATGATAAGTTCAATAAGGGATTTAATAAGTTCATGAGATTACTCTTCGTTTTTTTTGGAAAATTAAGATTCTGGAAAACACCAGAAGAGAGAATTTTTCTAAAAATTTCAGTTTAAAAATCAACTTCTGGGTAAACCAACAATTAAAGAAGAATCTTCAATTTCAGGTAATGCTGTTTTAGTTCGTTTGAAATCCTCAACAGTAAAGGGTGCAGCGAGTCATTCTGAAGATTTGCCACAAGAAAAATAGTTAAAAATTCGCCTTTCTTATGCAGAAAAGGAATCTATCCCCTAGGATAGAAATCCGTGTAAAAATCTCTCAAGGTGCACATAATGGCTAAATGTAAAATTACAGTCGTTAAAAAAACATTTTATGAGGATCTAGCTAAGGAATACTGTCGAAAAGAGACGGGAATATGTACAGCGTTTGAAGAAGGACAAGAGTTCATCACTGAACATCCAATCAAACAACCAACAGAATTTCCTTGTGGATGGGCGTGGTCTGATATTCAAAAGTGTGTATTAACCATGATGCAAGGGGGAAACTTTGGATCAACTTGGCAATGGATGAAAGACGACGATACCATGATCGCTTGCTGTTCTGATGGTATACGACCAGTTATCTTTAAACTCGAGATGATTGAGAGATAACAGTTCTCAATAAGCAGTATATAGTATGTTTAAACTAATGTCAAGAATTATTAATTCCCTATCTTGATCAGCGAGAAAGACATGTTGGTCATCTATCCAAACATCGTGAGGTGCAGCATTCGTATTCTGAGCTATCTCTTTTGGATGTTGAGGATCAGTAATATTTAGAGTGTAAGTTCCTTGTTGGAGATCAGCAACATTAATAATTGTTGCATTACCACAAACTCCGTACGCTTCTCCACCAGATTTAGTATAAGTCGCAATTACCGAGGGAGAAGCTGGTTTTGAAATATCTACTATCCTCACACCCATCCAATGGCAACTTAAATACAGTAATTTCCCATAAATGTGAATATCCCAAGCACCTCGGGTATTGCTTACCGTTCGGATCAATTGAGGGGAGGAGGGATTAGTTAAATCTACCACCATTAATCCTGATTCAGGAACTGAATAATATGCATATTCCCCTTTGATAGCAATGTCGTTCCCTCTTCCTCCTGTAGTGAGAAAAGTTCCCACTTTAGAGGGTGAGGAGGGGTCTGAAATGTTCAAAATATTAAATCCTGATCCGTGCATTGATATATATGCCAAGTTTTTTTCAACTCGTAATTTATAAGCTCCATGAGTAAGTGTTGTGCTGCTGATGATCCTTGGATTCTCAATGTTGCTAATATTCACAATTACTAATCCCTCACTATCACCAGCGATATATGCTAAATCATTATCAAGCACTATCCCTCCAGCACCATCATTGATACTAATTCTACTGATTCTTCTTGTATTTCTAGGTGTTGCTATATCGTAAATTGACACCCCATCATTGGTAGACACGAATGCATAATTATCTTGAATGCAAATATCATAACCTACATGGATTCCTCTGACTAATTGAGGAAGAAAAATAACCCCTAGAAGAATCCCCGCTCCTACACTAATCACGATCCCAACAGATATTGTCTTTTTTGAAACCAATGCACTGTTCATCCTCTGGTTGAATTAAAACACAGTTTCTAAGAGAATAAAATAAAAATTATGAACAATGCAACTCCCCAATCAGGAGAACTCACAACTAAGGAAAAAGAACAGAATTTAAATCTGCATTTATTGAAAAAATTGAGGAAGAATTACCAAGGAAGAAAATCTTCCTTCCTTCTTTATTTAACTACTCTTATTTATTCTGTAATTTACTTTGTGCATAAGATGTCGCTCATAATCAAAGGTTATCTCCCCATTCTCATGTAGTGTAAAGATCACATCCATCTTTCCATATGGAGTAATTACATAGAATTTTAAGGGAGTCGCGTCTTCTGAGTAAGGAATCAAAGGAAAAGAAAATTTCTCCACCAGATTTCCTTCTAGATATAAGAGTCCAACCTTCTCTACGACTTCCATAGTTATTGTTTTCTTATACGCCTCATATTTTCCAACGATTTTTTCAAAATAATCTCGACGTTTAATGAATGGTAACTCAGTGTCAGGGTCTTTCCCCATCAATAAAATCATGGCATAATCTAATAAATGTCTTGCTAACCAGCCTACGTTGTATAATTGAGCATAGGTGATTTGAAGTTCAGGGATAAACCCAACAAATCCTCCAGACACGCCTGACGCTCCACTGTGAGTAATTAGGGTATAACCATGATAATTATCAATACGACTCCAGCCATAACCATAAGCAGCTTTCCCTTTATGAAGTAAAAAATTCTCCCCTTTCAGATTCGTATTATGAGGCTTTTGCATTTCCTGTATCAGGTTTGCATCAAGTATCTGTTTCCCATTAAAAGACCCATTATTGATATGAAATAGTAAGTAATTCGTTAATTCTCGTACTGATGAATTGAGTCCTCCTGCACCTGAATTGAATGGCCCCGTTAAATGAGGTTTAGGTATTCGTTTAATATTTTCTTTCTCAACTTTACTACAATACCCCTTAGAGATATCCTCATCCTTTTCCAATTCCTCTCTTGAAAATGTGCTTCTTTTCATATCCAGAGGATCAAACACGTGATCCTTCATGTACTTCTCATAAGTCTTGCCAGAGACTCTAGCAATAATCTGACTTAACATTGTAAATCCCCCATTGAAATAATAGAATTTATTTCCAGGTAGGGTAAGTACTTCTTTCTTTGCATCATTGACATGAAACCAGAAATCCTCCCAATTACCCATGGGGAAATTAGGAAAAGTTCCCTCTGTGAGTTCTAACTCTTCATTTACAATGCGGAAAACATAATCGCTCAAAGAGGGAATACTGGACGCATGGCACATTAGATGATGGATAGTGATCGGATCATCTTCAAATCCAATCTTGACGGGAATATAGTTAGAAATCGGATCGTAAATATTCAATTTCCTTTCTTGATGTAATTGTAGCAGAGCTACACAGGTCATGGATTTAGTTATGGAAGCAATACCATATAATGTATCAATAGTTGCTGATTTTCCTCCCTTCCACTCACGGGACCCAAATGCTCTTTCATAAAGAGGTTTATTGTCTTTTGTGATGAGAATGGACATTCCGGGAACTTTACCATCTCTCATTAGCCGCACAACTTCTCGGTCAAACTTATTTTTGAATATATTAATTGAAAATTGAGTCATAATATCACCAGAATCTACAATTGATTTTAATTATGAATAATAAATGTCTTGAAGCAAGGTTGATGTCAGGAAGGTAATACCTCATGGGGATAAAGAAATTTCCTAGTATTTTTAATGATGTTATTGGTCCAATCATGAGAGGCCCTTCGAGTTCTCATTGTGCAGCTTCTGTCAGGATCGGTAAGATAGCAAGGGACTTGATGGGAGGTAACATTCAAGAAATCTTAATAGTATTTGATACTAATGGTTCACTAGCTACAACACATGAAAGTCAAGGATCTGATATGGGACTGTTTGGAGGATTTCTAGGGTGGGAAGCCACGGATGAAAGACTAGTTGATTCTGTAAAAGCGATAAGGGATGCTGGAATCAAAGTATGCATTGAAATTAAAGATTTGAACATGAAACATCCAAATACCTACAAACTAACACTAAAAAATAACAAAGAAATTCATGAATTGGTTGCAATTTCCACAGGTGGTGGGATGATAGAAATAATTGAGATTGATAACGTTACAGTCTCAATGACTGGGGATCAGTTTGAAACTTTAATTTTCACAACAGATGATCAAATTCTGAGATTTATTCAAGATACTATTCCTCCTTATGAAATCATTCACAATGTTGGAGCAGAAACTAGTTTTATTGAAATAAAGACACATAGGCCTTTGGATACAAAGATACTCAATCAATTTAAAACTGAATTCAATGTTAAAGATATTAAAGTAATAAAACCCGTTTTACCAGTGTTATCCCAAAAGGAGATGCAAGTTCCATTCATTACATGTGAAGAAATGCTCAAATATAACGAAGACAAAAATTTATCATTATGGGAGTTAGCAATTCATTATGAAAGTATTAGAGGCCATATTTCTGCTGATGAGGTTTACAACCAAATGAAAAAAAATGTTGAAATTATGAAAAAGGGCATCTTAGAAGGAATCAAGGGAACTGATTATAAGGACAGAATTTTGGGGTACCAATCAGGGGCCTTCAAGATACAAATGGAGAAAAAGAAATTGCTAGATGGAGGGATCTTAAACCAAATGATTCTTTATGTCACTGCAATGATGGAAACAAAAAGTTCTATGGGAGTAATAGTTGCTGCTCCAACCGCAGGGGCATGTGGAGCTGTCCCAGGTGCTTTGATAGGTGCAGGTGACACAATGGATTTAACAATAGCTGAAATCACTAGAGCAATGCTCGCTGCGGGAATTATAGGAATCTTTATTTCAAATAAATCAACTTTCTCGGCAGAAATCGGAGGTTGCCAAGCTGAATGCGGTTCAGCATCAGGAATGGCTGCTGCAGGCCTTGTAACTTTAATGAAGGGCAATACACAACAAGCAATAAATGCAGCATCAATGGCATTACAAAATATTTTCGGGATGGTCTGTGATCCAGTAGCAAATAGGGTGGAAGTACCTTGCTTAGGTAAAAATGTTTTAGCAACAAGTAATGCTTTATCTTGTGCAAACATGGCGTTGGCCAATTATGATGTCGTAATCCCTTTAGGAGAGGTTATTGAAGCAATGGATAAAGTAGGACGGAGTCTTCCTCATGAATTAAGATGTACAGCTTTGGGGGGGTTATCCGTAACTGAAACGTCTCAATTAATAGAGAATAAACTTAAGAAGCTTTAAATCTCAACCTCTATTCCTTTATTCATTTCTCGTGCTTTGTCATAGACCAATTTGGCAGTAGCAGCATCTTGAATTGCTAAACCTACTGATTTAAAGAGTGTAATTTCTGACTCATTTTCCCTCCCAGGTTTTTTTCCAGAAATAATTTCACCCAATTCAGCATGAAAATGCTCTTTCGTTATTACACCTTCCTTCATCGGTATGATTAAATCCCCAGCCTCATCGAGGCATGAATGGAATTCATCACATACAACTTTTGCTCGTCGAACTGTTTCCGTATCTACTTCTCGGGTTTCGGGAGTGTATGCTCCAATAGCGGATATGTGCACTCCTGGGTCAAGCCATTCTCCTTTGAATACAGGAATTGGGGACGTTGTGGCTGTCAAAACTATATCCATTCCTATTATTGCTTCCTTAGATGATGCTACGACTTCTATGTCTATATTTGGTAATCTTCCTGCCATTTTCTGTGCAAAAATTTCTGCTGCTTCTTTCCTAACATCGTACACCTTACAATGTTTAACTCCTGGTCGTGCAACACAAGCTGCCCATAATTGTGTAGATCCTTGCACCCCAGTGCCAAAAAGACCGACACTTTGAATATCTTTTCTTGCTAAATATTTGATTGCACACCCTGAAACAGCGCCTGTCCTCATTGCTGTCAAATAACTCCCATCCATAATCGCTAAAACATCCCCCGTTTCAGGATCCTGTAAAAGCACCTTACCTAAGATAGTTGGTAGGTTATATTTTTCGGGATTATTTTCAAACACTGTGACAATCTTGACAGCCAGTGATCTCGTTTGAGGGAGAAAAGCGGGCATGTAAAGGCTAATCCCATTCTCTGTTGGAATTAATATTCGTTGGGGTAAAATAGCTAATCCTTCTGATAGCTCTCGAAAAGCAGTCTCCATAACAGCTATAGTTTCCTTCATCGAAAGGACTGATTCGACATCTGCTTTCGATAGAATCAAAACTCTACTCATATTTTTTCCCTCAATCTTTTTTCTAATAAATCTTCTCACATGAATCTAGGGATTTGATTTATACGAAAAATGCGTGATAATTCTTTTATATTTTCTAATTCAAGGTAATTCATATCTTAAATTTACTAATTTAAGGTGAGGTAGAAAATATGACTGAATTTTCGTTTGTAGATGGTGAGACTTCACCAATCAGTATGAGTTACCTAAAGAAATTCAATATAGCTATGGCTATTTTGCATTTTGTACAAAGTGTTTTGATACTTACGCTTAGCTTGTTTATTGATGAGATAAGAAACTTTTCTGTCGATATATATAAATCCAGCTTGGTGATAAAAGAATTGACAGGAACAAAACCTATTTTTGCTCCTGAACCCAGTGTATTTTTTGCATTTGAGAATATTGCGGGCATTCTATTAGCAAGTTTCTTACTAATGTCAGCGATTGCCCACTTTCTTATTGCATTCCCGCTAAATAATTCCTATGTAGAAAATCTGAAGAAAAGGATGAATCCTATTAGATGGTGGGAATATTCATTCAGTTCCTCAGTAATGATAATTTTTATTTCGTTGTCATTTGGAATTCTTGATTTTTGGATTATTGCACTAGTATTTGTATTAAATTTTTTAATGAACATGTTTGGTTTACTTATGGAAAGAATTAATCAATATACTGAGAAAACAAGTTGGTTACCCTATTGGTTAGGATGGATTGCAGGTATTGTGCCATGGATTGTCATTGTAGACACATTTTTAAGTTTTGATACTGGTGTTGGCGATGCTATCCCCACATTTGTTTATATTGCTGTGGTTATGTACTTTATCTTCTTTAACAGCTTTGCTTTCAACATGTTTCTCCAGTATAAGAAAATCGGTCCTTGGAAAGATTATCTTTTCGGAGAACGAGGGTACCAGATTCTAAGCTTAGTTGCTAAATCAGCTCTGTGTTGGCTTGTATTTACAGGTCTAATTTTTGTGTGAAATTACACAAAAAATCTCTTTTTTTCTTTTTTGCTACCTTTAAGTCTTATTTTTTAGCTGGTTCGAAACACCGTA
>JBHLPG010000446.1:0-2788 GCA_048939725.1 Promethearchaeota archaeon
TATTTATTATTTCAGTAATGAGCATCATATATTTAGTTCAATGGATAATCCCACTTGATCCAATATTATACACTGCCTTAATTTTCTTCACTGTTTCAGTTCTTACCCTCATTTCTTATCGAGCTAAAGATTTGATTATTTTCATTAGCTTATCTATCCTACTTCCTTTGATGTTCCTTTCACCCTATCTACTAAGTAATTCTATAGTAATTGCTATAATCGTTCTCCTGGCCTTATTTCCATTTGTAGAATCAATTCTACAAAAGTTGATTAGTATAAAGAGAGAAAAAATCAACATCAAATCTTTCGGAGAATTATCTAGCACATTTGGAATGATCAATATTGGTTTCTCAGTTTTTTATGGTTATCTACTCCCAGAATTGTCAGTTCTGATCCTCGTGATCCCAGTCTTAGGTTTTCTTTTCTTAAAGGTTGTAAATTCTGATTATCAGAGATTACCCCTAAGAGATGGGGCTACCATGCTCTTCTTACTCTTCATATTGGTTTTTTTTGATATTATACTAATCAATTTGTTAGTATTATTCGTAATCGCTGGATTTTTAGTAATATATTCTACATTCTCTGTTTTTGAGTATAGAACAGTCCAACAAGAGAATGTTTCGCGTTATATTGAATTCCTTGTAATTGCATCCTTAGTTGTAGTCTCAATGACGAGATTGTTTTTCATCTGGAAAATCTGTTTTTTTCTTATTCCTCTGTTCACAATACTAGTTTTAATTCAACAAAAAAAATCTATTAACTATCAAATTACACGTGGTTTCATATTTGGAACCGAAATTCTGATTCTATTAGCTTTTATACAAGCACCTGTATTTGAATTAGCCATTATTCCGATTTTTTCAATCATTGCGATAATAGGAGTCATAATATTATTAAAATTGAATGAAGAAGAGAGGAGATATTCCTTAGATTTAACGATTTTTTCAATGATCTTTGAAATAACATTACTCATCATGATGCTCTGGACTAAGAGCAGTGTTGAAATGCTTTATCCTGTAGTCATTCTACTAATTTTAACAGTTATAATTTCAATAATACAGATGTATCGAAGATTTAAACCAAATTTCTTATGGGTAAATTCTACTTTCATAATTTGTTTTGGATTAATGACTTATTGGAATGAATTTGAAGTTTTTTGGACAGTTTTAACAGTTTTCCTTACCGCTCTACCGATGTTGATTGAAAAAATCTCAATGAAAAGTGATGAAACTTTCTCAAAGGAAAGCATAATTCAAAGCAGAAATCTAAATATTTCGACATCTGCAATTGGACTGGCTTTAATAGTATTTTTTGAAGAATTAGATCCGATAAGTCACAGCGTTCTTTTCTTTATACTTTCTATAATCTGGCTAGTATTGTATATTTTCGAAAAACGTTATCCTAATTCATTAACAGAATCATTGATTATTTTATCCCCAGGAATTATTTTTATTTTCGAAATGGTACTTTACAGGACAATTTTCACCCCAATTACTGACAATCAATATCTCTATCTAACATTATCAGTCCTTGCAATTCCTGTTATAACTTTACAACTGGATCATTTCCTTACAAGAAAAATTAAAACTCCATTGAATCCTATTATTGTTGGTACAACGCTTTTCTCTTTGATTATAATGATTGCATTGTGGACTTACTCCCTTCAACCACTAGAACATGTCTTCTTAATTTCAGGATTATTTATTGTTTTAATTGTTTCTGTCTTTCTAGTTAATTGGCATTATGAATCTATTCTATTAATTCTAGTATCTTTCTTCCCCTCTACTCTTTATGCAGGTATAATTGATTTTCCTTCCTCGTTCCTTTTATATTTAATACCAGTTTTTCCCATTCTTTTAAATTTCGTAATGGGAATTAGATATTTGAAGAATGACTTCTCAATAGCTATTCAGGAATTCTTAATGCTAAGCTATTTTGGATTAATCATTTTATTCAATCCAATTCAGTTGATGGAATATACTACAGCCTTATTTTCTTTATTCAACTTCAGCTGGTTATTTCTGGGATTAATAAAACGGATGTTCAATCAAAAGATCTTAATTTTAACGAATTTAGTGAACTCAATTTTCTTAGTTGTTCTTATAGTCTTAATAGAAAATTTATATAATCCTAATGTTCCTGAAGTTTACTTAGCAGAGCTCGGGATCGAATTTCCTATTAGAACAGCGCTAATTGGTCTTATATTAATTATTATTATCTTTGTTTTTCTCATTCATCTACTAAGTTGGCAATTCACACATATTGATATTGACCTTTCATATATAATGGCTTTTATTCTTATATTCAATAGCTCAACGTTGATTTTATCATTATTTCAGTTGATTCTCAGAACAACAAACATCCTTTTGAACGCTATCCTCTTTGGGATACTAATAGTCTTTACAGTTCTTCTAATCTCTTCGTTAATTTTATATCTGACTATTAAAAGACTTAAAACTGAGATTTCGCTTGCTTGTATATATACTACAGCAGCATGGGTAATTTTAGCCTCTTTTTATTTCATGAATATTGAATTAGTCTTCCTCTGGCTTTTCTTTGGCCCTTTGATGGTGTTAGTATTTCTGGCTAAACAAGAGAAATCTTTCATTCTATTAGGTTTTATCTTCTATTTGTTGGCAGGATTGATATTAATTGAATATACTCTAGAATTTTTATTCTCAGGAATAGTAGATTGGATCACAATTCTGGGCCTGATTGTCTTTGGAATAGAGTTAGTTTCATTAGGTATATATTCTTCTATATCGGGGAAAAATAAAAAAATTAATTT
>JBHLPG010000116.1:0-11226 GCA_048939725.1 Promethearchaeota archaeon
TGGAAAAAAAGCGGAAATCCAAGCACTTGCAGGGAAAGACTGGCGATTTATGACTGGTACCTATCTGCCTACAAAGATCGACTCTGCAGATTGGGTTTAATAAGCCATGCTTGGCATTCCAATCTTATTATTTCCTGAATACAGAAATCAGATTTCTTCTGAGAAGTTTCAAAAAAAACTTGACTTGGTCGAAAGTATTATTGGTTTTTCTAAGGGGAAAAATCTGAGTCGGGATGCAATAGACACTATTTCACAAAAATTAGGTACTCGGATGAAAGGAACAACCCTGTATCCTGGTGGGAGTAGTTGTCTATTTGGATGGAGTTTTTCCTTTGATAAAATTGGATCTGTTATCATCAAACCGTATTATAGTCGTGAACTATCAGCATTAATAATTCATTATCTCACAGTCCAGGACTATGTCGATGAATTTCAAAACATGCAATTCCAATTAAATGACAAAAAAATTCTAGTGAAACTTCCTAAAGTAGTTGGAGTTGCAAAGATTGAAACTTTTTCTCGATCCTATCCCGTGTTAATGACGACTGAAGCACCAGGAGAGGCTATCCAACCTTATCCTTCTTTAATCAGACAAGTTGGGACATTCACTCGGGATCTGGCTTTAAAAAAAGGGATTATTAGTGATCCATATCCCTCTAATTGGAAGGTTACCATAACAGGAAGTCATGGAACGATTCAGTACATTGACCTGTTGAGTTCTAATCGGCTTAAAGATGTTCATCTGCGCATTTCAGAGCTAATAAAAGGCCTTGAGTAGATTTTAATCTGTTGAATCCCTGAAATATACAGCTCGTCGGATCGCAGAAGCAAAAGCTGTACCAACACCTGTATTCTTAATAGCTGAGGTAGGAAAAAATGGTGCATTCATCCGATCAGCGAATTTCTGACCAATATCATCACTGACTTGCCTCTCCTTTTTCAAATCAATTTTATTGCCAATTAAAATAGCTGGACTTTTAGGTAAGTATTTTTTAACTTCTTTCACCCAACTTGGAAGAGAAAGGACAGTGGACTCCCTAGTAATATCAAAAGCATAAATGACTGCATGGGCTCCTTCATAGAAGAGGGGACGTACTTTATCAAAGGCTGGCTGTCCTGATAAATCCCAAAAGATGGCAGTTGTGGTATGGGTGTCTTTATCCCCTTTACCTCGTAATTTAAGAAATGAGATATCAGCTCCCGCAGTTGGTTTGTGCTCAAAATCTCTACCAGTGAAAACCGACACTAATTGAGTCTTTCCGACTAACGCGTCACCAGCTACAACGATCTTGTATTGTGAGAAATGAGGCATTTCAAATAGAATCTCATCAGCGGACATTAAGGTCATCTCCGTATTATGTTAAATTCACCATCAGCTATATTAAGAATTTTTTATAATTTCTTAAGAAACTTTCTTTTTGATCTCTTTCGAGCTTTCAGTAAAAAGTAAAATAAAAATTAGATTACATGAAATCCGTCCCGCTACGGATAGAAATGTCTAGAGGGTGACAGGAATCATTTGCTTTCCTCCCCCCCTTGTTTTTCCTCCACCAACTTCTCTTCAAGATGAGTAGGACAATAGAGCCTCCCTTTATAGCTAGCATAGAAGGGGCGATGGCACCTACAGCATTTATGAGATTGTTTCAATAGCTTACATCTCTGGGATCAAAGGGACTCTTCTTGCATAATTTGAGGCTTTATAATAATAGTCTACTTTTTTAATTGATTCTAAAGAAATACCAGTCTCCTCAAAGATTTCTTCAGTTGTAGAACCAGTTTCAAGTCTTATCAAGATGCGATCAACTTTATCAACTGTATTACTAAAGAAATATTCGTAGGTTGAAGGTGATTTTAGTTGTTTAGAAGTTAAATAATCTTGAAGTCCAAGATAATTAGCTAATTGAATAACTTGGGTTCGATAAAGACCTGCTAATGGTAGGAAATCACAGGCATGGTAAGTTCCAAATTTTGTAAATAATCCTAATGACCACTCAGTTTTATTTGGAGACCCAATTACAGAACGATTCTCTGTTTCAGCTAGAAGAAATGCAAGCAACATACCCAAGCGTATCTGACTTTTATGATGTGCAATAGTCCTTTGGATGAATTTCTCTCTTCTTGAAACTGGTTTTTTTGAGGGTGGAGCATAGGTTTTCTTTTCAATTTCGGGTCTTTCCATATCTCGTAATAAAAGGTAACTTAGGTTGTAATTTAACGCAGGAACAGTTTCCAGACCAAATCCAAATCTAACATCAATATGCTCAGAGAAAATCCCTCTAATTTCCTGCAAGACTTTCCCTTTGTTTGCAAAAATAACATTCTCTGGTGGCAAATTTAAATATTCATTCACCGCAGGAAGATCCATCTCCTCACGGGGTTGTTTTGCAAGGAATCTTCCTTTAGTAACTAACAATTTTACATTCTCATCGCCAATAATTTCTTTGGCAAGGTGAACATTGACAATTACTTCAAGCACATCCCTATAGAAGATAAGAAGTCCTTCTATATCTCTTTCCTCTAAAGTGGAACAAATAAAACTCTTTATCTTTGACTTGACGTCAGCAGGGTCGATTTTTAATGCTTTATCTATTGCCATTTCGTTTACTCCATGACTAATCAGGAATTCATTCTACTATTAAAATTGTTTATTGAAGATTCAAAAATAAGTATAAACAAGATGTGAAAGGAATCATGTAGTTATTCATTAGCAAGTGGTTAAAAGCGGCCGAAAAATTCTTGAAGAATAATTGCTAATCGGGTCTATCAAGAGTGACAATAAATTTTGAATAATACCATATTTGAAAAGCATTAATCTTCTGTAATTGTCACTTTAAATTCGGATATCTCGAAGGATTATGAGGTTAGAACAAGGTTGTAGTTTTAGAAAATGACCGAGGAAAGAGACCATAAGCTTGGGAAAAGACTAAAAAAGATTGCTTATCCTCGGTTATTAGACTATCAATGGCTTAAAAGCCAACGAATATTTGACATACTTTTAGGTACTCTTGGAATTTTATTAATTGGATTATTTCTCTTTCTTTATCCTGAAGACCCTCGTGTTGGAAATATGATCCTATTTGGTGTAATATTTATTGGGAGCTTCTTATTGATAGCAAAATATCATCATCGTCAACTTACCATTATATTAGTAGCATCATCAATTTCATTGATTTTAGCTTATCTTTTACTTGAAGAATTTCAAACACATGGTTGGAGTCGAATAATATATGATTATATGGAATGGGAAGTCCTTGCAGTAGTTTTTGGGATGTCTATCCTAGTCGAGGCAACATCAGAGACAGGACTTTTCGATTGGGTAATAATTCGAATGTTAAAGATATCTAAGGGGAATATCTTCCCTCTCTTTGCTCTCACTTTTTTACTCACTTTTTCTTTATCCACAGTTCTAGCAAATGTGACAGCAATGATCTTAGTGAGTTCAATGATCCTTACAGTGTGTAATGGGTTAGATTATGATCCTACTCCATTTTTACTTAGCGCTGTAATGGCAACAAGTCTTGCAGGCATGGCAACACTTGTTAGTTCATTACCAACAATTATGGTTGGATCATCATCAGCAGGGAATATTGGATTTATTGATTTTATTCTTATTTCAGTTCCATTTCTTATAATTACTATTCCGATCACAATTCTCTATCTCAAACGAGTTTTTCCTGCTGTAGATATTCCTCTGGGAAATGTTTCAAAGAATGGTATTGACAAAGAAATGATTCTTTCTCTTGACGAGTGGGGCGTTGTAGAGGACCGTCGAAAATTCTATTTAGCAGCATTATCATTAGCATTAACAGTTGTAGGATTTATTCTTTCCCAGCCATTGGATATATATCTGGATATATATTTGCCCATTGGTGTGATTGCAATTCTGGGAGGAATTTTGGCAGTTATATTGACAAGAAGTGATGAACACCAACTGATACGTGGGCTTTCTTGGGATGCCCTTTTATTTTTTGCAGGCTTGTTCATATTAGTGGGAACTCTTGAGGATACCCATGTACTTGAAGATATAGCAAAATGGTTGCTGGAAATAAGTGGAGGGGATCTTTTTTTTGCTGGGATTCTCATTCTAATAATTGCTTCTTTAGTAAGTGGAATACTTGACAATATTCCAGTGACAGCAGCATTAATACCAGTCGTAGCAGATATAAATGAACTCCCCGCGGCAGCTAACAATCCCCGTTTCTTGTGGTTTATATTGATCTTCGCAGGTGCCTTTGGAGGAGGATTGACCCCATTTGGGAGTGCTGCATCCATTCTAGCAATTTCTATCTTAATGAAGGAGGGCCAACCATTAGACTTCAAGTATTTTATGGTTCGTCTGGTCCCAATCTCCCTCATTCTTCTCGTGTTTAGTGGTATTTACCTTTCCATTTTTGCGTTTGTGTTAGGGGTAATCTAGGAATAAAAAAGAAAAAATATTCGTTTAAAGAGAGTTACCTGCCATCGGGGATCTGATATCTGCCCTTCTCTTCATAAAATTCCTCCTCAATTATAAAAAGCTCTAAGGGTTACGATTGTGGCTTTATAGCTTTGATAATGAGAGAAAAAGGAATAATTCGGATAACCGGTACAAATTTGTTAATATATTCCTCATAAGTATCCTCAACTGCAGAGATATAAGGAATTTTACGAATTGCTTTTTCATCCATATTAGCGAGATCGTAACCCTGAGGTTCTGCTATTCTTTCTATTTGTAATTCCGCATTTACACACTCATTAACAATCTCATTTATAGACCAATTTCCCTGATTGAAGGTTGCAGTAGTCCCATCAAAACAGGGCCAATCCCAAACATCTCGATTTTTATCAAAGTAGTTTTGTACTTTATTGAAATCTTGATCTTCTAATGCAGGCCCGACTGTCAACCAAATTGGGTGTTCAAAACAAAACACAAGAAAACCTCCTGGTTTTAGAACTCGGGCTGTTTCCTTATACACTGCCCTTAGATCATCTGCATACCCAATGGCATGAGAAGAGGTGACAATATCAAAAATCCCATTCTCAAAACGACTCAAGTCCTCCATTCTTCCCTGTAGAAACTTTACGCTAACGCCTTCTTCCTTTGCTAGACTATTCGCATGTTCTAGTTGAACTTCTGAAATGTCTAAACCAATTACTTCTGCTCCCCATTTACTTAACACAATTGAATTTTGGCCACCCCCACAACCAATCTCTAGTATTTTTTTCCCCTTTACATCACCAAGCAGCTTTAAAGCTCTTTCTCCAGGAGCAGCAGGACCATAGTGAACATCATCTAGGGAAATTCGGTTCTCATTTTGATAAGATCTTGAAATAGTGTTCCAGCTTTCTTGATTTCGAGGATCTTTCAATATAATCATCTCTTAATCTAATCTGGATTATTAAAACAGAGTAATAGGGAGGATTTATTCGACTTTATCAAAAATTCTGATTGAGGCAAGATTTGATTCTTTGAATAGAGCCTAGAGAAATCATCCGGATATCACAAAGTTACCTATTTAGATAAGATTATATATTCTACTAGTAGAAGTTATATTAGTAGAATAGTAATTCAAAAAGTGATGCCATATGGAGGATCAGATTCCTAAAAAGAACAAAACATCATCAAACAAAGTAAAATTTATCCCAGCAACTCAAATCGCCTTATTATCGTTATTGAGCGAGGAACCAGCGCATGCTTGGCTTTTAAAGAAAAAAATTGATGAGAGGGGCTATGAAGAATGGGTTGATATGAAACGATCCACAATCTACAAAAGTTTAGGCATATTAGAGAGGGAAAAGTATATTTTAGGTGAGAAAACAGAAAATGACACTTATAAATCTATACTATTACTGAAGTCGGGTTACAAAAAATATTTGAGCAGATAAAGTTCTGCTTACGCAGTCCACCACGGTCAAAATCATTATTCGACTTAGGTTTGGCTGGAATTTCTCTTCTGTCTAAAGCAGAAGCCCTCTCCGCTTTAGAAGCATATAAAGCAGATCTCGACAACAGTATCTTTTGGTTTAAACAACAACTTGATGATATGGAGAATGTAGATGAAATTGCAGAAATGAATCCTAAACAAAAAATAGTGGGTGGTGCGACAGCTCAAGAATTTCAAACTTCCCCATATGCATTCGCTGTAAAAGCTTTATTTGAACGACCATACTACATCATCAAAGCTCAGCGAGAGTGGTTAGAGAAGTTTATTCAATCTATTAAAGACGATGAGGGGAAGTTTAAATTTCGGGAGGTCTGAGAAATGGGTTCAAGTTATACGATAGAGAATTTTCCCCATAACAAAGGCAGTCATTGTGAGTCCACAACTCTAAGGAACCTAATCGTGCATGAAGAAATTGAAATTACAGAACCAATGGTGTTTGGTCTTGATTGTACGTTTGGGTTTACATTTTTCAACAATTCACAAGGTGAATCGGCTGAAGATCTGTTTAGTAGGGAATTTCCCCTATTCATTGGAGGTAAACAAGGATCCATCGTTAAAGATAGCATGGCATGCAGGGTATTGGGATTGAACATTGGTATAGAGACGTTTACTTCTCCTGAAATTGCCTGGGATGCTTCAAAAAAGTGGATTGTACAAAATATTCCTTTGGGATTGCAGGTTGATATGGGCTTCCTGTCCTATTTTGATTGGCCCGAAGAAATGCACTTTGGAGGCCATTATGTAACACTAACTGGATATGATGAAGTTAGGAACCTAGCGTTCCTCTATGATACTGAATTTGATGATGTCCAGGAGGTACCGATTGATGATCTCAAGAAAGCACGCGGTTCAAAATTTGGAGAACGATTCTTGCATCCCCATAATCGACAAGTACATATCGTCAAACGGCCTGATGGGAAGAAACCTCCTTTTGCTAGGGCAGTGAAGCTGGCTCTACAACAAGTTGCTCACCAAGTCATAGCTCCTTCAACAAATTTTCACGGAATTCCTGCACAAAGATTATTTATGGAATCGATACCAACCTGGCCTAAGATTTTGAATGGTAATATGAAAACACCTTATTCCAATAAAGCTATATCAAGGGCTGCGTTTACACTTGAAATGATTTACGGTTTGATCGAAGAAATGGGAACTGGGGGTGCTCTCTTTCGAAATCTGTATTCCGCTTACTTGAAAGAACTGGTGAATCATCCAGAGATAAGAGAGGGGATCCATGCTTGGAAAGAAGAAGAACTCTTCTATTTGGAGGATGCCATGGAGCAGATCACGAAATCTGCAGTGTTGTGGACAGAATTTTCGAGTAACATTAAGACCGCCCTGAATCAGAATAAAGATGACTGTTTACAGCATCTAGATTTGACAGAATTGACTAACCTTGTCGATGATATTATCAACTTAGAAGAAAGCGGATTTAGGAGTTTATTACAAATCAAACTGTGAGAGTGTGAGAAAATGAATCAGATTGAAGTCGTTGGAGCAAGAATTCATAACTTAAAGAACATAAACGTGAACATTCCGAAGAATAAGATCATTGTGATAACTGGAGTCTCTGGGTCAGGCAAGAGCTCCCTTGCGTTTGACATCCTTTTTGAAGAAGGGATGCGGAGATACCTTTCTTCAATAGGAGTACCTCCTAAAGTTGAGAAAGAGAAACCATTCGACCTTTTATGCGGTTTATCTCCCACGATTGCGGTGGAACAGCGAACAGCTCGTATGGTTAGTCCACGATCCACGGTTGGCACAAAAACAACAATCTATACGTTATTACGCCATTTATTTGCCCTTGAAAGTCAAAAGTTATGTCAAATTTGCCAAGTACCAGTTGAGGCTGACCTTTACTGTCCCACTTGTGGTATGAAAGCGACAAATTTAGAAATCAAACACTTCAGTTTCAACGAACCTTCTGGTATGTGTCTAGAATGTAAAGGACGAGGTTACATAGCTGAATTTCGGGAAGAAAAACTGATTCCAGATCCTAACAAAAATCTTTTAGAAATCTGTGCAAGTGGATCGGCTGCTTTTGGGGACATGAAAAATTTCACTATAGGATTAGCTGAACTGATGGAATTTGATATCAACACACCGTACAACGAGCTCCCCCAAAAAATTCAGGACATCTTCTTGTACGGTACGGACAAGAAAATGCAATTCAAGTGGAAATCACGTCGATTTGAGGGTCTGATTGAAGCCAAATTTGAAGGAATTATCCCCCATCTTGAGAGAGCGATGACAAAAACCACGAGTGCGTATAGAAGAAACAAAATTGAAAAGAATTTTATGACAAAAATTACTTGTCCAGATTGTCATGGATTTAAGGTGAATGAACAAGCAAGAACGGCATTAATCAATGGAAAGCACATCGGGGAATTGGGAACAATGACAATCGCCGAATTAATAAGCTTCTTGAAAGAAACGGATTCACATTTAAAAACTAGTCACGGAAAAGCGCTTAAAAATGAAATCGTTAAACGATTAGAGAAGTCGAACCTTGTTGGCCTTTCCTATCTCAGCTTAAACAGAAGTATGACAACCCTATCAGGAGGGGAACTGCAACGCTTGAGCTTAATGTCCCATTTAGATGCTGGGTTAGACTCCCTGATTTTCATCCTAGATGAACCCAGTATGGGCATGCATGAACTTGAGAAGAACAGTTTGATGACTATTCTAACGGAAATTAAAGACCTAGGAAATTCTGTGATATTAGTTGAACATGATAAAAATATTATCTCAAAAGCGGATCAAATCATTGACCTGGGACCAGGTGCGGGGATTCTTGGTGGGGAAATTGTGTTTCAGGGATCATTGGAAGAAATCATGAAAGATGATAAGTCTTTAACAGGGCAATTCATGAATGGAGATTTACAACTTCCACAGAAAAATTCTGCAGAACGTCGAAAACTTATGCAATCAACGAGTTTCCTCGTTTTGAAGGAGGTCTCAACTAACAATCTGAAAAATATTGAAGTGAAGGTACCCTTAGGGATCATGGTTGGTATTGCTGGCGTCTCTGGAAGTGGAAAGAGTTCATTAATTAGTGAAACACTCGTACCTTTACTTCAGGAGCATTTCAATCAGAAAAATGGAAATGGTGAAGAGGAAGGAGTTGTCCAGATTGATGAAATTCAAGGAAAACTTTCAGGCTGGGAAGAAATTTCAGATTGCATTGTCGTTTCACAATCTCCGATTGGTCGAACCAAAACCTCAAATCCTGTCAGCTATATTGGAATTTGGGACGATATTAGAAAATTGTTTGCCAAACAACGGCTAGCTAAAACTCGAAAATATAGTCCAGGGCATTTTTCCTTTAATAGTGATAAAGGACGGTGTCCACATTGTAAGGGAGGTGGATTTATAGATTTACAAATATCATTTTTCACAAAAATAGATTTACTTTGTGAAGAATGTAATGGAACGGGATATTTGCAGGAAATTCTAGAAGTGAAATACAGAGGACGAAACATCCATGAAATCCTTAATCTTACTGTTAATGAAGCCTTAGACGTCTTTAAAACTGAAGAGAAAATTCTTAATCACTTGAAGATCCTTGATGACATCGGAATGGGGTACATCACACTCGGACAACCTGCTACAACATTGAGTGGCGGGGAAGCGCAACGAATTAAATTAGCTAAAGAACTGGGAAGAGCACGAAAGAGGAAAACGCTCTATGTCTTAGATGAACCGACTACTGGACTTCATTACAATGATATCTTGAAATTAATTAAACTATTGGATAAATTAGTGGACCAAGGAAACACTGTATTGATTATTGAGCATGATATAGATGTTTTATCTTATGTGGATTACATAATAGAATTGGGCCCTGAAGGAGGGCCCGCTGGCGGAAAAATAATAGCTACAGGTTCTCCAGAAGAAATAAAAAAGATTAAACAATCCAAAATCGCTACCTTTCTTGTCCAATAGCATCGGAGTTCCCACAGAAATGAGTGTATATCCAATTCCTAATTTTCATCATGTCCCAGGTGTACATTGTACTTCTTCTACCCTTCGTGATATCTTCGAATTTCATGGATTAACAATGAGTGAGGCGTTGATTTTTGGATTAGGAAGCGGACTTGGACTCAGCTATGGAAAACTTGGGAGCAAAACCCCTATGATGGGTGGACGACAGTACAAGTTTGAGGATAATCTGTGTAAATTATTAAACATTGAATTACAGAAATTTATGACCAATAATGAAGAAGAAGGATGGCAACGACTCAAAGAACACCTAGAAAATGGGATACCCACGGCAATTAACGTAGATATAGCTTATCTACCATATCAGCAGTTACCTGAAGGGTTTCACTTTGGTCAGCACGCGGTTACAGTCGTAGGATATGATTCAGAGACTTCTAACGTCTTAATCGCTGACACTGACTTCCTTGGTCTGCGAGAGATTTCATTAGAAGATCTGACCAAAGCAAGAAATTCTTCGTACAGTCGTTTTATGGATCCTCGTAATTTTATCTACGAATTTACCTTCCCAGAACAGGTTCCAGATCTTATTGACGTTATTCCCATTGCTATTCAAAGAAATGGCCAGAATCTTTTGAAGAAAAGTCGCATGATGCGCATTTTTGGTTCAACAAGTGGGATAGACGCCATAACCAAATTTACTCAAGACCTAGAGAAGTTGTCAACCTTGAGTGACCCAGTCCTTCAAACCATATGTAATGAAATTAAAGGGTTTATTTCAAATTATGGAACTGGAGGGGGACTCTTCAGGCTTTTATATTCTCAATTCTTATCGGAATCGGCACCTATTTGTAGTGATCCTTCCTTAAGCAAATTGGGAGAGTATTACAAGAATTTAGGGAATAAATGGGAAGAAGTTGCCCAAACTGTGTTACGAATTCCAGAATCATCAGACCAAGAAGAGAGAAATCAAGTGATTTTAGTTGTTATTGATATTCTAAACAAGATTAAATTGCTTGAAGAGAAGGGTGCCCAAAAACTCCAGGAATATTCTAGATAGGATACATCTTAATCGTAGAAATTCAATTCTACCTTGAAATTTACATTTGTTTATCAAATCTAAATCGAATTACGTTAGTTCTTTTTCCTCTTTTTAAAAAGGTAGGGAAGGCTTAAGGCAACTAGGACCCCAAAACAACCAAGTGAAGTCGTTGCTGGTTCCGAAGGACTTGTTTCTGAACTTGTTGGAGCTTCTTCTGCAGTAGTAGTAGGAGCACTGGTAGTACTAGTAGGACTAGTAATGTTAATTATTTCTGAAAGAAATAAGTACGCTTTATTAGTTATACCTTGTTTAGAGAAATTT
>JBHLPG010000447.1:0-2783 GCA_048939725.1 Promethearchaeota archaeon
GCTAGAACGTCCCGAACGTTTTTACTAAAGTTTTTACTAAAAGGGAGGAAATAAAATTAGGAGAATATAACTTATGGTATTTATAGTTCTAGAACATGAGAACCTGCTAGATTTCGAACATGATGTTAATAGTGCTGTTGAGCAAGGATTTAACATTATCAGTTGTTCTGAAGGTGTAAGACCTGATGGACGACATTTATACGTTGCTTTTCTTTATAAGAAAAAGTAACTAAATTAACAAGTCAGATGTAAACCAGCAGCGATTCTCTTCTTTTCTTTTACAAGTTTATTATACTCTTTGACTGCATCCGTACTCTTCATTACAGTTGTTTTGATTCCAAATTCCTCTAATTGGCTAATAAGATCTTGTGGGACTCTCATAACTCCATTATATCCTGTTCCGATAATTAGAACTTCAGGTTTTCGTTTAATGACCTCATCTAGATCTTCCATATGGAGATTATGCCCTTCCTTACGCCACCAAGAGGGGACTACTTCCTCTGGGAAAATAATAACATCATTTGAGAAGGATTTACCATTAATCCAGATTTTTCCAAAACTATATTGCTCGATGATCTGCATGATGCCTCACTAGTTGAAACATACTTAAGAACACTATGATACAAAATTGATAAAAATCGGACTGGACCAAGCCTTTTCGCCATCGTATTGAAGAACCTTGATATAATATGGATTAAGACCTGATTTTACTTCATCATCAGTATATTCAAACCTCACGGTAGTTGGGGGCTTTTTATCAGAAATTAGAGAGATTTCGACTTTTTGCTCAATTCCATCGGCATCAATAACGAGGGGTTTCTTTAATTGGCTTAATTGAAAGGAGGCTTGGACTAGTTTTGTATTAAAAGTAATAACAGCCTCATCTGGGGCATCCAAATCTAGAATTATGCCATCAGAATCTCCAGAAGTTGTTGAGACCCACCTTACTCTTTGTTTATCTTTAGTTGTGATACCCTGCCAAGGAAGGTCGAAGGCAAGCTCCTCTACAGATCTAATCACTCCTTTATTAATAGTAATCTCACCACTCCAATCGGTGTTTCTCCGTCGTGTAGCGACCCTAGCTCCACTCCAAGTAACCCTAATTGTGTTAGATGTCAAATCGTGTTGAAGTATCTCATGAGTATGAATGATATCTAAGCCTCGCCTAAGTTCTACTTTTTCTAAACCAGCAGTTCCGAAAATTTCTATAAAAAATGTTGGTGGTTCTTCAAGAGTGATTTCGTCTCCCATTATCGCATTGCCACACATCACACGTAAAATGATCCTCGTACCAGTAGTAGCGAAAACATGACGTTTTTGAAAGGCCTCCCACAAGGATTCACGGGTCAATTCTCTGGCATAAACACCCATCAATCCTCCGTTTACAGCTTCAACCATTGAAGTAGGATGGGCTCCACCTGGACGACAAGTATGGTCATCACTTCCACCAATGAACCCAACTTTCAGACCCCGTTCCAAAGCTTTCCGAGCAAACCATTCAAAATGACCATGAACAGAAGTAATTTCAATAAAGGGAGTTAAATCTGGATCGTGATGATCTAAAATGGCATGACGACCACCAATGTGGGGAATAACAAAAACGTCATCTCTCCCACGATATGTTTCAAGCAAACGAGAAATAGGATAACGATCTGTGTTTTCATCCGACTTATCTTCTACCTGTGCATGACTACTACGATGAATAGGTTGATCATCTTTCAGGAAGTAGACATTATGATCTCCCCCTGCGGGAGTATTTGCTGACCATTCATACCCTAAGAATGTAACAAACTTTCCTGGGTTGTGAAATTCCTTTACTACTCTTTGAGTGTCTTTGTAATGATTCTTAGTAATTTGGAAATCGTTCCCCACATGAGATACAAAGTCTAGTGCCGCAGCATCTCTCGCAAATTGAAAATACTGATCAACTGTCCCAGTACCAATAGTTTCTTCTGTTTGGCCATGTAAATCGCCCCAAAAAAGCATCAATTCTGGTGTATTTTCATGTATCAGAATCGGATTGCTAATACTACGGAATTTTCTATTCTTAACGTCGGAAACAGTGATATACTTCAATCCAGGGGTTTGGAAAGTGAGATTTTCAAAACGATGTGTCCCTCTATCCTCAGGAGTGAAGGTATATGACTGAGGAAGCATAGTGGTAGAATCATTGGACTGAATTTCTAATGTACCAACATAATCAGAAGTGGGGTTTCCCCATTTGTCTTCAACTTTCACAGAGAACCAGGTAGGGTTACCAACTACCGTTTCTGAGGGAGCTATAACCTTGAGTCTTTCTGGTTCTCCAGCAATTACTTTCAGAACAGGAGCATTTGGCACTAAGGTATATTGCCCTGTTCCAAAAGGATCCACAAGAACGCGGAATTCAAAACTATCTTCGATAAATGTTTGAGCCATGGAACCACCCCCTCCTGCAGTTGTGTCACCATAAACGATCGTTACATTGTCACCCTCTGCAAGATATCCATCAAAGATAGTGAGTATCAAGCAAGGCCTCCACGGACGTATATGGCCTCTACTCTCAAATCGAACATCCAATTCAGCATTTCCAGACGTACTCACTGTACAGTAATTTTTATCTCCTGAAATTTGGAATTGGGGTCTTCCCCAATCAGAAACATCCCTCCATGCAATCTTAATGTGGGCTCCATCATCTATTCCATGTGTACCAACAGTAAAGGTTAGGATCCAAGTTCCATAACTGCCAGCAATAACATCATCCCCAGGTGAAATAGTGGAATGTCCATACGTGATGTTTCGAT
>JBHLPG010000448.1:0-2783 GCA_048939725.1 Promethearchaeota archaeon
AATGCATGTAAAGGAGAAGATGAAGTATTAGGTTTTCCGCTTATTGGAACACCAATCACAGTTTGGCTTGAGAAAGAAGGCTCAAAAGAAGAATTGGAATGGAAAGAAGCTTATATTAGCTCTATGCTGATATCCAGGTATGCAGATGTAATAATAATGCATAGCCTTGATGGATGGGTTCAATTACCTAGTGTTATCTGGAAGTTCAATATATATACTGACCCACGGAAACCTGTCTCAGTGGAAGCAGAACTTAAGACATTCGGGCATCCTGATGAGATGGCCCCAGTGATGCTGACCACTAATTATGCCCTAACCTACTTCACAGTTGAATCTGACCTTAAAAAATTCGGCGGTGACTATTATCTAATTGTAGCAGATACAGAAGGAATTAGTGTCGAAAGCGCTGTAGCTGGAAGATATCTCACCGCAGAATCAATCGCAGAGGCAGTTAAAAAGTCAGGAGTAGTAGAGAAAATCAAGCACAAACATCTCATTTTACCAGGTCTAGCTGCTAGATTAAGTGGAGAGACAGAGGACGAACTGAAAGCTGCTGGTTTATCTGATTGGAATATTATGGTGGGGCCAAAGGATTCTTCCGGAATAGCAAAATTTCTCGATGAGAAATGGCCCCCAAAAGAAGAAGTAGAAGCTTAAGGAAGATATCCTCTTCCTTATGCATTTTCATCGAATAGTCATATCTAAAAAGAGAACCCCACAAAAATGAGGATTGAGTCCCATGGAAAATACCGACTGGATGAATAATCTCCAATTAGAACGTGAACAAAAAGACAAATACTTTGCTCTACACCCTCAATCACCAATTCCTTTGAAAAATCGTGAAAAATTCAATAAATTAGAGTATTATCCGCCTAATCCACACTATAGATTCAAGCTGAAACTAAAAAAACATCCAAAGATGGAAAGAATCCAAATGATCTATTCAGGAGGACAAAAACGACAGTTCTTAAAGTGGGGCGAGTTTCTCTTCGAAATAAATGGGAAGCAGTATGTTCTACAGGCATACAAGAGTAATGCAGACGAGGGGAGATTATTTATACCTTTTAGAGATGCAACGACCGGAATAGAGACATACAGTGCAGGAAGGTATCTCGATCTCGAACTGGAGAGAGACTACACTTCCGATGGAAAGTGGATTCTAGACTTCAATAAAGCGTACAATCCATGGTGTGCTTACAATGAAGATTACACTTGTCCTTTTGTACCCCCAGAGAATTGGCTTGAGGTGCCAATATTAGCTGGAGAGAAGAAAACACTTTTGAAATGATGAGTTTGATGAATTATTTTGGATTAGACTTGTATAAAACTGAACTCAATTTGCTAAATTGACCCTCTTAGTAAAATACGTATTTAAAAAGGAGAAGAAATGATTAGGTGCAAAATATGGGGAACTTAGTAAAAATAATCTTTAATCCAATGGACAAAGTAATAGAGGTAGAACGAGGGAGTATAATGCTTGATGCGATTCGAGAGGCTGGAATTAACATTAGAAGCATCTGTGGTGGAGAGGGTGAATGTGGAACATGTAAGATAATTCTGAATAGAGGTGAGGTCTCTGATGTATCAACTAAATATACAGAATGGCTCTCTCCTGAACAAAAAGCTGAAAACTACTACCTTGCATGTCAGATTCGGGTTTTGAGTGACTGTGAAGTGACAATTCCAGTTGAAAGTAGAATTGCCAAACCCAAAATTCTTCTAGGTACAGAAATGAAATTTGAAAGTCCTAATCCGGAATCCAGGAAATATCTGGTAGATTTATCTTCTATTAAAGAAAATAGCCCGAGTTCAATAAAACTCAAGAATTATTCAGGTCCAAGTCCGAAAATTGGAGATGAAATGTTTAATCAGCTTCTTTCTATGAGAGAACCGGTAACTGCGACTCTAAGCAGAGTAGAAATGCCGCCAGAACTCATCGTTATTGAGCCAGGCGATAGAACAGGATCCAATTATGGTTTAGCTATTGATATTGGGACTACTACCATTGTTACACTTCTTGTTGACCTAATAACTGGAAAAATTTTAAGCGAAGCTTCTGCTTTGAACAAGCAAATCACCTACGGAGAAACGCTTATCACCAGAATTGCTTTTTCACGTAAGGCTGAAAAAGGACTGCAGAAGCTCCAACAGGCAGTCATTCAAACAATAAATGATCTTATAAAAAGGATAATATCAAGTGTTGGAATTAAAAGCAGCGAGATCACGAGTATTTCAGCTGGTGGAAATACTGTTATGAATCATCTCTTAGCAGGGATTGATGTAGACTATCTTTGGTATGTTGATGCGAATGATAAGGTTCCTCGGAAACCCATCATTAAAAAAGCAAGGGAGATTGGACTTAATACCAATCCAGAGGCGTATGTTTATTGCCTTCCTAATGTGAGTAGATTCTTGGGAGGAGATGCCATTGGTGATGTAATTGCATCAGGGATACACGAATCGGATGAAATTTCTCTTATGGTCGACATGGGTACAAATGGTGAAATTATCTTTGGAAATAAACAGTGGTTTGTGTCATGTTCTGTTGCATCCGGTCCTGCATTCGAAGGAGCAGGCATTAGATTTGGAATGCGAGCAATGAGAGGTGCAATTGACCATATTAAAATTAACCCGGAGTCCTATGAAGCAGAATACACAGTAATTGGAAAAAACCCCCCTATGGGTATTTGTGGTTCTGGTATTATCGATGTGGCAGCAGAAATGTTTCAAGTTGGTATTTTTGATTTTAGGGGAAAAATTGTAGATGTTGGAACTTCACTAGT
>JBHLPG010000449.1:0-2763 GCA_048939725.1 Promethearchaeota archaeon
CCACCACCATACTGTTTACCGTGGTTCTGATTGATATTATTATTCACTAATGTTACTTTAGAACCAAACATAATGCTAATTCCACCGCCACCATTACTGCTGTTATTTGAAACAACATTATCAAAAAAATCAGTATTAATTGACTGTATGTAAACCCCACCACCCCGATATTTGCTGTGATTATAGCTAAAGACATTATTAGAGACAATTGCGTTGCTTGCTTCAAGATAAACGCCTCCACCACTGGTTTCATCGGAAATCCCTGTTTGGTTATTCGTTATTTGGTTGTTCGTTAGATTCACAGAGTTTGCACTTATATATGCTCCTCCGCCATCTCCGTTAGAATAAGAGTTGCGTATGACAGTTTCATTTAGGTTAAGGCCACTATTGACCGCATTTACATATAGTCCGCCACCGTCCATATAGTAAGGATTTCCATTTCTTAGCGTTAGCCCACTAATAGTAATTGAGGTGTTTACATTTGGTGCACTTAACGACAGAACAGATCCATTGTTTTGCCCATCAAGCACCGTGTTCGCAGGATCAACCACTCTTTTCTTACAACGAGGGTGGTAATAGCCCCCCTTACTCGTCAGACTGTATGCTTCTGTTGAATTGTATGTAAAACTACCATAGTAAGTTCCTTGCCGGATCTTAATAAAATCATCCTGATTGTTTATCGCAGCTTCATCTAAAGCCGCTTGGAGTTCAGTTTCATCACTCACACAGAACGTTTCGGCCAATGCAACGCTGGCAATGAGCCAGACGGAAAATCCAGTGACCAACGAAACAAAAAGGCCATAAGCTCTTTTGCGTCTTAAACTCCTCATTTCCGCACCTCCTTGAAAGTCAGGCAAGAAGGTTAAATGTTGATTATTCTTGAGATGATGTTTTCGTCGGCGGTCCAGCTATCTTTTGGAGCTTGAAAACCTTATGTGAGGAAGCGGACGTTAACGGGCAGGATGCACGGTAGCTAAAATGTCAGATAGGAAAGCAAAAGGACATGAGCGGTCAACACCTATATCAGTTCAGAAAGCGCTCAGGGTAGTTTAGCCTCTGGTATGACTCCCAACAGAACACCAGCCCTGTCAGGAGCTAAGTAAACCCAATTTGAGTGGTTTCTCCATGTGGAACCTCCTGGATGGAGGTTAACGTTACGGAGGGAAAATTCGCTATTTGTCAGATAACACCGAATCCAATAAAGATGTCAAGGAAAATCCATTAATTATGAAGGGTTACATACTACTTTGGTAGGGATTAGCGATAGTGTGGTGAAGACTTTTACCTACTTATCGTAGTCTATACTTTTAGTGCACCGGATTTTTTTATGATTACGAGAAGAAAGCGTTAGCTTTGAGGGTAAGTCATCAAACGGCTGCAAAGCAGTACATTGATTGACTCCACCCATTGGTTATACAAACTCATTCTTCTATAAATTTTACTCCATTTTCAGTCATGAACTCTTTCAGAACCGAAACATGGATACAACGCCCAGCATGAAGGAAGGCATAATCTTTAACCTTCTTTCTCTTTCCAGCTCGGAAAACGTCTTGTTCAATGTCAAAATTCATATCCAAATGACCAGTTGCTGCTTGCATTCCCAAAATTCGCCCATCCACATCAAATGCTGGGCCGCCGCTTTGTCCCCGCAAACCTGGAGTACTCAGTTCAAATCCTATCAATTTGCCCTCTTCCCCCAGAAGTCGCCTTGTTATCATCCCATCTACTGGGAAAAAAGGTGTATCTTTTCTTCCCTTAGTTGTCCATTTTATTTTGTCTTCTTCTTTATTAAATTCATAATTTGTGAACTCCGCGAAAGGGTATCCTAACCTACAGACTGATCTCCCTGCCTTGACAAACGAATCATCACTTATGAACACCGGGAAGGTATCACATAATAATTTCGAATAGTCTTTGAAATGGATTAATGCCACATCAATTTCCTTGTGAATCTTAAGCTCAGCATTAAGCCCGCCTTCTACACAATTTACAAAATTATTATACATTTCGTAGGTTTCAGAATGTGTAAGATTATGTTTTTTCTCAAGTTCCTTTTTCCATTTCTTCGTGCCTTTGCCTGCTGGAGGGGAAAGCTGTTCTTTTTCAAAAGCCATTTTTCTTGCCAGAACTTTGTCAGAGATCACAATTTGGTTTGCTACGTGTTTACAAGTAAGCGCCCATCCCTCATTATTGACGAAGAATAGAGATGAGGCTCCAGCCTGAATTAGCGTAGAACCGTAATTCCGAGATATTGTATGAATTGGTCTAGTAAACTTCATTGCTGTCTCAATTGCCTGAGCAAACATACCACGTCCTTTGTTCTAATTTGCATAACTTTGAATTAGGTCGCGTAATCGTGACATTTAATTGTTACACTTTTGGAATATAACTACGCCGATAAAAATTGCTAATTGGGAACATATACCCATGTTTTGATTTCTTTACGCAATCTATCAAAAAGCCAGATTATAGACTACCCAAATGAATATGGAGTCCCCTATGGGCTTGCCTAAAAGAGAAAACCCCACCTCTCGAGATGAAAAATGGGGTCTTACATTCACTCCATAGCACCCTCGCCGTTAAGGGTTATTTCTTGTTCTTTCTGTTCTTACCTTTAGCGGGATTGGGCTGAAGATAAACTTCTGATATTCCGTATTTGTCAAAGAGGTCTTGGATCGCTTCCACCAACAATTCATTTTGGCGCTTGCCAACTCTAATGGCAAGAATCTTGAATTCTTTGATGAGGCCTTCGGGGACAGTGGT
>JBHLPG010000450.1:0-1595 GCA_048939725.1 Promethearchaeota archaeon
AAAATCACTTGCAGTGATTTTCGAAGCTACCCCCTTGAATATGTCAAGGGAAACAACATCTTCTCCTTCATAAATTAGCTTGATTCTGGTTGAAGCGCCTGAAATCGTTTTTACTCCTCTTATATCAACTCCGTGATTCTTTATAAAGTCGATATACGCTTGATTAAAGTCTTCGCCAATACGAGAGACTAGACCAATTTTTCCACCAATTGATGAAGCTATTACAGATGAGTATACCGCTGAGCCGCCCAATATGTCATGCGCTTCGCCTTGATCATTAATGATAGTATCGAATGTTATCTGTCCAAAGCATACGATATCCAATTGATCATTCATTCTCTTTCTCTCTCTCTTAGGTATAAGCCATCTTTATAGAATGCATTTAGTTACAATTCCACCGAATGATATTGAAAATAGAATTAGCTTCCAGCGAATTAAACAAAATTTTCACACTCAAAGCTGCTATTTAACTTAGCCTAATGAAAATAAAACGTTTATTGCTAGTTCCTTAACACGCTCAATTGGGATTATCTCGCTAGCTAGGTGATATTAATGGAAAACTCAATTATAATTCGAATTGTTCCATGATCATCAATACCATTTTTTGTTCTTAGATACATTTGAGACCATCATCTATAAGAACTATCCTCTAATTAATCCTAATTGAGTTGATTCTTCTCTTTTAAGCTATGAATCTACTTTAATCGTTATAAAAAAGGGTTAATTTTAAAAAGAAAATACGATAAATACAAATTTATAGCTGTAAAAAGTGGAGTGGGAGAATGAATATCAAATTAGTTGCTGGAGTAATAATTGTTATTGTCGTAATTGCAGTGGGGTATTGGTATTTTACACTTCCAGCACCGCCGCTGGAAGAATTCAAGGTCTGCGTTGCTTTTGATGTCGGAGGTCGAGGGGACAAATCTTTTTGTGACATGGCCTATTTTGGTGCGGAGCAAGCTAAAGATGATTTCAGTGACGAGTTAAATATCACAATAACAACCATCACACCCCTAAGCCTAGCAGAAATGGAAGACGTATTAAGAACACTCTCAACAGGCGCAGAATACGACCTAATTATATGTGTAGGATTTCTATGGACTGATGCTCTCAATGCTACCTGCGACGATTTTCCTAATCAACTCTATGCGGGGTTAGACATATTCCTCCCTGATAAGGACAACGTTCTAGGCGTCGTGTATAAAGAAGAACAAGGATGTGCACTCGTGGGCGCTCTTGCCGCCTTGGTGACTGAAAGCGGGGATGTAGGGATGGTTCTTGGAATGGACGTTCCCCTATTATGGAAATTCGAGATAGGATACAAATTCGGCGTCGACTATGTTCGCAATGAGACCGGGAAAAGCATAAACGTAACATGGGATTACACTGGTTATTTCGATAGACCCGATCTAGGCAGAGAATCAGCGATCACCATGTTAGATGCAGGTGTCGACGTTATCTTCCAAGCAGCTGGTGAAACAGGATTAGGCACAATTGATGCTGTGGGTGAACGTGGAGCTGTGGGTGAACTACCATTAGGGATTGGTGTCGATGCCAATCAGGATTGGATATATCCAGGAAAATTCATCGCGAGT
>JBHLPG010000450.1:1605-2756 GCA_048939725.1 Promethearchaeota archaeon
GATGTAGGATCCTACACAGCGATAGAAATGGTAAAAGATGAAACATTCGAAGGCGGAATAATTAGTTTAGGCATTGAAGAAGGTGGCATTGGGGTTTCTGATCTTGACGATCTGGATAACTGGTTGAACGATCCTGTATTAGGACCCATAATCGAAGCGGAAACTGGGATGACGATCGCAGAGGTAAGAACTGCATTCGTCGACCTCCGCGAAGCCTTTGAAACCGTTAACGGATATGACGTATGGGCAATCGTTGACGAGTTAAAACAAAAAATTCTTGACGGTGAACTTGTTGTTCCTATTCCAACATCAGACAACATCGCATACTATAGATCTCGCTATTAAACCTATTAACTTTCACTTTCTCTTTTTTTTTGAATATATATAAGTAACACATCTTCTCCAATTATTAAACTAATGAAAGGTTAAAAATAACGTGGGATTGAATCAGCTTGGAGATTATCGAACTGAAGAACGTTTACAAGATCTACTCGGATGGAACCCAAGCTCTCAACAATGTCACCTTTACTGTGCGTGAAGGCGAGATCCACGGATTAATCGGAGAAAACGGAGCAGGTAAAACAACTCTCATGAAAATCGTGTACGGTTCCCTCCAACCATCGAAGGGATCAATGTTCATCCGAGGAAACCCTGTAATACTCAAGGATCCCTCAGACGCGATCACACTGGGTATTGGAATGGTTTACCAACAATTCGCGTTAATTAACTCATTTACGGCAACCGAGAACATCATTCTCGGCTTCGAACCAAGCAAGAGAATACTTGTAGATATCGAGGAAGCTGAAGGTCTTGTCGGTAAGCTTTCAGAGGAAACTGGATTAGATGTGAACCCAAAAGCGCGTGTCGGGTCGCTTCCGATTGGTAGCAAGCAGCGAGTTGAAATCTTAAAAATGCTCTTTCGAGGAGCAAAAATTCTGATCCTTGATGAGCCTACTTCCGTTCTTACCCCAACTGAAATCAAGGATTTCTTCACAATTCTCCTTCGCCTCCGGAACCAAGGGGCTACTATCATATTGGTTACTCACAAATTAGAAGAAGTTCTAGAGATCTGTGATCGGATAACAGTTCTGAGAAACGGCAAAGTTTCGGGAGTTCTGGATGCTAAAGACAGCACTCCCCAGATTTTGGCT
>JBHLPG010000451.1:0-2753 GCA_048939725.1 Promethearchaeota archaeon
AACAACGTTAAAATCCCCTGAACGAGAGAAAATGTAGTGATCATGAATATAATCATGCCACCAAAATCGAGTTTATATCGTTTTTCAAATGTTTCTGGAATATAGAGATGAACAAGGATTATTCCAATCAATCCAAGGGGGATATTTATTAGAAAAATGCTTGGCCAGCCCACAAATTTTGTCAGAAAGCCACCAAGAGCTGGACCAGTAGATAGTGCTGATGCAACCACTAATGAGTTGATACCAATCGCTCGCCCTTTTACTGATGGTTCCACGTATGTTATTACTAAGGCCAAGCCATTTGCTAAAAGACCAGCTGCCCCAATTGCCTGGAGCGCTCGAGAGAGTACTAGCACCTCCAAAGAAAAAGACGAGGCACAGAGGAAGGATCCAAGAATGAAGAGTAACATTCCTAGTTGGAAAATCTTTTTCCGGCCATAATTATCCCCTAATGATCCTCCAATTCCAATCAAAGATGATATTACTAAAAGATAAATGATCGTGATCCACCGAACTCCCTCCATGTCTGTGTTTAATGCTCCAGCAATCGTAAATAAGGAAATATTTACTATGGAACCATCCATGGCAGACATAAATGTTCCAATGGCAGTGATAGGGAGAATCTTTCTTAATGGGATTATAATCTCTGAGGGTTTTTCCATACCTTTATTTTCCTCTGTTCACAAGTGTTATCCCAGTTATTATTAGCAAGATTGATGAAGTATGAATCAATGGGTCAAAAATCTCCCCTAAAAGTATAACTGAAAGACCGACTCCAAATATCGGTACTAGATTCTGAAAGATTGCTGCCCGACTTGCAGACAGCCTTTTCACTCCCTCAAGATAAAACCAATATCCCAAAACTGTGGAAATAAATGCAAGATAACTCACTCCGAACCAAACTCTTTCAGGGACTTGAAAATAAAGGATTGGGTTCATGTACTCTGGACTTATGATTAATGATACAGGTATTGTGGTAATCAAACCAAAAAATGATACCCAGGTTATGATATACAAAGAAGAGGGTTGGAAGGATTCTTTTTCACATTTATTCAAGAAATATCGTGAAACAACAATATACAGGGCATAGAAAATTGCCCCAAGAAAGATAAGAATATCTCCCAGTATTCGATTAGGGACATCAACATTAGGAGAAAAGCCAAAAATCAATAATATTCCTGTAAAAGACAATAATGTTCCAAAAATTCTCAAGCCACTCAGGTTTTCCATTTTTAATACTAAACTAGCAAAAATTAAAACTAACATTGGGTGGCTGCTTACTATAACAACAGCATCACTAGCAGAGGTGTAATATTCGCCAATCAAGTATCCTGCTTGATAAATAGTAACTGATGTTATACCCATAAAGGCAAAAATTTTCCAGTGACTTTTCATGAAAGTAATGTTTAAGGATTCTTCCTTTATTTTGAGAATTATAAAGAAACAAGGGATTACAAGAAAATATCGAAGAGAAGCAATAATCATAGGGGGAATTGTATCTCCACCTACTTCAGGAGACACCAACCAGCGGCCTAATGGCCATGTGAAGGCCCAAATGATAGCTGTTGCTAGTAGTAAAAGGTATGCTCCTATCTCATATCTTCTTTCTATGGATTTTTCCATAGATTCCTTGTTTTCCATTTTAAACCTATTTAGAAGACTTTGCTTTCGAGTGTCTAAATCTTTCTCCTATTGATTTTCAAGTAGATAGAGCCTTAAGAAAATGATACTGATCTTAATACCAAATTATTTTGCTGGTAGTGATTGAATGGGGTGTACGACAGGCGCAAAAATCTTTAAAGATGAGCAAATCCTTGTTATATTTAAAAATAAAGACTTTAAAGTTAAAAATTACATAGATAAGCTATCATTTGAACATTCACATGCTTTTGGTGTACGGGGCCAAAATCTTCGGATTCAAAAAGCAGTTGGATTCTCGATTGGAGTAAATCAATATGGTCTTGTGGCTGTAAACTCGAATATATTAGCTACTTCAGACTCCCCTTATGATTTGATTACTGAACGTATTGTTTTAGAAGCTGAGAATACAGATGAGGCAATAGCGATCTGTGAGCAAGAAATTCAAACGATGGATTATCAATGGTGTAACATGATCATAGCAACCCCCCAACAGTTAGCTGCTATTGAACTCACATCATCTGAAATAGCTACTGAACTATCAAGGGATTATCTAGTTCGAACGAACCATCAGTTAATCTTAAAGACCAATGAAGCGATAATTGAAGCCGATCCTGATAAAGAAAGAAGAAATATCGAACATAGTGAAATACGGTTTAAAAAAACTAACAAATTCCTCAAAGTTTCTTCTGATGTGGAGGATATTGTGGCTTTTTTGAGATCACACCATAATGTTGGAATATGCCGACATGGTCGATCTAACTTTCAAGATCTATCTTATACAACAGTCTACAGTTATTTGATTACTATTGATTTTAAGAAGGGTCTAAAAGTGGGTTTCAATGTTGCCAAGGGCCCCCCATGTCGATCGCGTTTTGTTAAGATGAATTTAGAATTTCCAATAACTTCAGCAAAAAAGCGACAGATTAAGCAATATTACCCTGTTTAGGGTAATTCAGTAATTCTAATCGTCCAGTGGGAGCCATATATTATAATGAAAACGAATACCTCGCTCTTTATCAACTCTTTCAAAACCATGAGAACCAAAATAATCTCTTTGAGCCTGAATCAGGTTGGCAGGTAAACTACTTATGTCAATCCCAATGGTGTAAGCA
>JBHLPG010000010.1:0-41348 GCA_048939725.1 Promethearchaeota archaeon
GCATTAAGGAAGTTAAGAAAAATTTTCCAGACGTTAGAATTGAGATCCTCATTCCAGATTTCCAAGGTGATTTGGACTCTCTTCAAAAGGTTGTTGAGAGTAAACCCGATGTTATTGGTCATAACATCGAAACTACAGAAAACCTCACACCAATAGTACGAGATAAGAGAGCTAGTTATGAACAATCAATTCTCATTCTAAAAAACATTAAGAAACTTGATTCTCAGATATTAACAAAATCTTCGATAATGTTAGGGTTAGGAGAAAATGATGAACAGGTCTTGGCAGCTCTCCAAGATTTGAAACGTGTAGGTGTGGATATTGTGACAATAGGACAATATCTACAGCCCTCACGAAGGCATTTAAACGTTGTCGAGTTTATAGAACCCCATAAATTTAAGTATTGGGAAAAACAAGCTCTTGAATTAGAATTTCTTTATGTAGCGTCAGGGCCTCTTGTTCGAAGTTCTTATCGTGCTGGAGAATTTTATGTCGAAAATGTTCTAAATAAAAAACTGAAGATGAAATATTAACCTGAATCTATCTTTCAATCTCTATATTAACAAATTTCCTGGCGAATCTCTACTGATTATGACTTCAACAGAAATTTTTCGAAGCTTACTAGTTAATTTTTCCTTATTTCGGAAGAATTAGCTAGATGAACTAAATCCGAGCAATGACGAGATCTTGGTCTTTACAAAGATTAATCAATAGAAAAAGCACTATTGACATATTAACCATGATTAGTGAAATAACCTTTCGATCTACAGTCATTAATTAAATATTGAAATAGGCGTAGAACTTATCTAGAAAGTCATTAATAGACTCTATTGGTAGCAGTCACGATAATTATGGTTCAAAAGCATGATATTGAACGCCATAGAAAGTGCCCTGAATGTGGTGCTTTAGATAATGTTGTTTCTGATCCAAGATTAGGTCAATTCATTTGTTCATGTTGTGGGGTCGTGATTGATTCGAAAATGTTTGATCAAGGCCCTGAATGGCGTGCTTATGATTTTCAAGAGGAACAAGATCGATCTCGGGGAGGTTCCCCTTTATCCTTGCTCCAACCAGACTTCGGCATTAAAACTCAGATAAGTAGATCCCGAAAAGATGGAAAAGGAAGAAAATTACCCTCTTCAAAACGACTAGCCTTTAATCGTTTAACAAATGTTGATAATCATGCTCACGAAAGCGAAATTAGAAATCTGAGGATCGCTTTACGGGAGCTTAAACGGCTTAGAAGTCAAATGGAGCTACCTGATCGTACAGCACAGATGGCTAGCTCGTATTATCGTCAATGTTTAAAGAAAAACCTTATCCGAGGACGATCGATTGATGGAATGATTGCTGCCAGCTTATATCTAGCTTGTCGCAAGACTAAGATACCTCTAACCCTCAAGGATATCTCTACAAATACCAATGTTTCTTTCAAAGAGCTCGGACGATGTGTCAGAACAATAGTACAGCACCTTCAAACAAAACCTGATTCTGGAAGACATGAAGCACTGATACATCGCTTAGGAGAGGAACTAACTCTTTCTATGCCTACTCGCATGATAGCGGTTAATATAGCAAAACAGACGAGAGAATTTGGGATAACTGTTGGAAAAAACCCCATGTCTATTGCTGCAGCATGTTTATATATCGCAGGGGTTAAAACAGGAGAAAGACGGACACAACAACAGATTGCTAGAGCAGCAAAGACTACACCAGTAACAATTCGTAACAGATTCAAAGAAATCGTCAGAGTCCTAGGAATGGATGACATTGAGGTAAAACGAGGAGCAGCAGCTGTTCCTGTCTTCATCGAGGATCCGAAATCTCATTTCAGTCTTAATTAAAGACATTCTCCTTTTCTTTTTTTTATTTAAACCCAAATAAACCTTTTATGACAAATTACTATTCGAAAGAAGAGATTTCATTATATTGTGGATTTATTTTGAATCTATTCATTCTCTTATTTTCTCTATCAATTAGGATTATTCCCACTAAAAAAGAGCAGGTTTGATATATAAAAGTGAATCCTGCTATTATAATGTTGGAAGGTATTAATAATAATAATAATAAAGGAAAGATAAACACATAGCTGATAATCAGAAAGAAGTTCAGAGTGGTAAATAAAAGGATAGTTCTTGATGGCAGAATTACTTCAGATATAAGACTAAAAAATCGCTGAAAACGAGAGAGGAAAAGGATTGCTAGAAGAGATGTGATTATTATGCACAATAAAATTATAAGGTCTACCATTTGAGAAGCCCCCTCATTGATCAATAATTGGGCTATCAAAGAATAAATATTCCAGAAAGAGTGAAAGATGATTGCATATTTCAATCCCCAACGAAGGAAAATAATTGCTAATACCATTCCAAGAATTAAAGTAGCAAAAAAATGTAATATAGCATAGCGAACATTTGTTGCTAAGTTTGTTGCAGTATGCGAGAGACTAAATATTAAAGCACTAATACATACTACAAGAAATTTTGATTGACATTGATTCAACATTGTGGAGATTGTATAACGACGAAAGATGAGCTCTTCGAGTATCGGCCCAAATATGGTGATTAAAATCATGAAGGCCAGGAGATTAAGAGGAGTACTGAAATATTCGTCATAAGGAGAAGTGACGCTTGGATCGATATGAATCAAATTCAATCCAAAATCGATAATAGTAACTACTATCTCTATAATCGAAATAGATGCTATGAGGAGAAGTAATAAAAGAAAGATAAGCGAAATTTGACTATTTTTTGGGAGAGGAGAATGATAGGTAAAGGATTTCAACTTAAATTTTAATAAAATCATAATTAATAGCGTATTACTTGCTAATAAGACGATCAAGGAAAGAAACGCATGATTACTAGGATTAATGAAGAAGTCAGACGGGAATAAAAGTAAGAGAACCGACCCAATCAGCATTTGAATTAGTGAGTATCCTGATAGAAGAACTATTACTAGAATACTAGGCTTAAAAATGTTAAAAGCTGAATTAAAGAGCGGAGAGTCTTTCAGTTTATTACCCAACTCTAATGAAGACTGATTATGTCTGCAATAAGCATATAAAGAGGCATTGACAGGATTTATTGTATAAAAATAAGGACAAATAGTAGTTTTTAATAATTTATGTCCACAATAGACACAGAAGTTCGTGTTTGGAGTTTTTCTCTCACAATATGGATAAATTTGCGGGGGTAATTGTTGGTTCATCCAAGTGAGAGTCCCAGTTGTATTGAAAAAGGCTATCGTTTAAGAAAACCTATTAAATATTGGCCGAAAAGTTAAACCTACTAAAAAATTGATGGACATCCTGTAGTAATATTACAGTAGTGAACTAAATAAACACCTAATTACTTTCAATAGGAAAAAAGAGGTCTTTTTTCGTGGTACTAGAGTTCCTAGACGCAGAGATCATGGAAAATTTAAATAAAAAGCTCACACTAGCAATCGATGGTCTTGTTAGTCCAACAAAAGAGCGCATTCGTGATTTCATTCTTACCACTTCGGGAAAACGGTTACGTCCAGCTCTAATTTCAGTGACAACTGATTTATTAGTAAGAGAGACTGAAAATTATAAATCAGCAATGGAAAGATCCTATAATGCTGCAATCGCTATAGAACTTCTCCATAATATGACTTTAATCCATGATGATCTAATTGATGGGGCTCCGATTAGACGTGGAAAGAAAGCTTTTCATATAATTCATGGAGCGGATCGAGCTCTTCATGATGGAGACGTCCTACATGCATATGCTTTGACTTTACTAAAAAACGAGCCTACACTCGACCTCGTTCTTGATTATGCATACCAAGTTAGTTTAGGTAATGCCATTGAATTAGAAGATAGGTTAGATCAAAATTTTGACATTACAAAGGATCATGTAATAAAAATCATGGAATTAAAAACAGCTATTGTCTTTGCAGGCTGTGTGAAATTAGGATGTATAGCAGCCAATCGTGGTGAGCTTTTCACAGATAGATTACATGAAGCAATTGTCGCTGCTGGTATAGCATTTCAAATTCAAGATGATTATCTTGATATTCTAGGAAATCCCGAAGAATTCGGGAAGGTTCCATATTGGGACATTCAAGAATCAAAGAGAAACTTATTTCTTTATTTTGCTTTGCAAACTGAATATGCTTCTCAAATCAAGAAAATATATAATAAACCTGTTGGAGAAAAAACAGAAGAAGATATTAAATTTATTATAGAAGCCTTTCGCTCGGTCAATCAGAAAGTTAGAGAAGTAAGAGATGAATATGCTCAGTTCTGTATCCAAGAGCTCGAAGATATCCAGAATGAATTAAATAATGAAGATATGAGAGCATCTGAGTTATTTGAATTTCTAAAAATATTGGTTAAATTTCTTGCTGAGCGTGAAAAATAATCTTTTATTCTAGTCTTTTCATGATGTAATTTGGAAATGAATTCCAATGAAAAATAAGGATATTCATAAATATACGATAGAGTTTACAAAAAATTTTTGGTTGAACTTAGTGGAAGTAGCGGGCCATGGCAATGTCAAACAATTTATTATTCAAGCACTGAAAGTTGCTCTAGAAGCTCACACAATAAAATCTTTGATATTATGTGGAGGTCGGGGAACAAGTTTTCGACCAATTGCTGTTGCTACTCCAGCTGTCATGTTACCTATTGGTTACCAACCAATTATTGAATATTCTATTGATCTGTTGCGGCGTCATGCTTTAACAGAGATTTTTCTTTCTGTTGGATATTTAAAAGAACACATTCAACAGCAATTCTCAGAAAAAGATATTCCTGGTGTTGAAATAGGCTTCATTTCGGAGGACAAACCTTTAGACACTGCAGGAGCGGTGTTGAATGCCCAAAAACAATTCAAATCTACTTTTCTTGTAATGAATGGGGATTTAATAACAAATTTGAATCTTGGTCTACTCATAGAATTCCATCGTAGAAAAATCAAGGAGGGTGGAATTGCGAGTATGTTTATTCTTGAGAATAGTAATGGTCAGGTTGAATTTGATGAAAAAAGTAGGAGAATTGCAAAATTCATCAGTGGTGGAAAAAAAGGATTAAGTTACACAAATGCAGGGATCTATATCTTCGAACCAGAAGTTTTTGATTATATAGAAAAGCCAGTATCCTCCCTAGAAAAAGATATTTTTCCAACGTTGGCTAAGGAAGAGCTCCTGTATGGGTATATTCCAAGTCATCCTGTATATTGGAATCATATCAATAGTCCTGAGAAATATAAATTGGGCTGGTCTGATTTCTTAGCTGGCAAACTTGATTTCTAATCAGTACTGCTAGAAAATCTGGAAGATACATCAATGTGGGCATATCGTATTTTTTCTTGGATAACCCTAGCTATTTCGATCCTAATCTTAATAGCTATCCCCATTTATATAATATCAAGCACATTTTTAATCTTTTCTTATAATGATTTTGCAGTAATGTTACTTAATGTTTTACTTCTCATTATTGAAGTATTTGGCTTTTTATTCGCTTATTATCTTTTCTATATGATTTCTGGAGCACTTCAGTTCCGTTATAAAGCAACCCCCTTCAATCAGGGTGAATTTATTGAAAACCCGTTTTTTAGTATAATTGTACCTTCCCATGGTACCTCATTTCCTATTCTGAAAAAAACGCTAGAAGGAGCCCTAAAAATCGATTATGAGAAATATGAAATTATTGTCAGTGATAATGGTCAGGATCTTAATGTAACCAACCAGCTACAGGATTATTGTAAGAAATATAAAATTCAATTTTACCATAAACGAGACAGGCGAGGTTTCAAGGCTGGTAATATTAATGCTGTGCTTGATAAGACTAAGGGAGAATTTATAGTAATTCTAGACTCAGATCACATTGCAGTTCCAAATCTCCTTACGGAATTTTCTAAAGTTTTATCGAACAAAAAAATTGGGTATATTCAAGCTAAAGTTGCTTATCGAAATACTAAAAGATTATATCAAGCTGCTAATTCTATTCTGTATTCTCAATTCTATGAGGTCTTTGAAGCAGCAAAAGATCAGCGAGGGGTTGTACTTTTTAATGGTACAACAGGTTGTTTCCGAAAAGATGTTTTAGTTAAAGCTGGCGGTTTTTCTGAAGATACCCTAATCGAGGATATTGATACTTCGATGAAAATTCTTTCTCAGGGTTATAAAGGAAGATATCTAGATTTTATTGGCTCGCATGGCCTCGTTCCAGCGTCAGCAAAATCCCAGATAGCGCAATTGTGGCGCTGGAGTACTGGGGCAACCAGTATGCTTCGATTAAGATTTAGAATGATTCTTGGATCAAAAAACTTGAGTTGGTTTAAGAAATTCGAACTAATTCTGAATGCTATGGCCTTCTTCTCTGGGATTAGCGTGGTATTATTGATGACCCTTCTAGCTGTCTTAATCTTGGGAGATATTCCTTTTTTACGCCCTCAGCTTTTTGGTGTACACTCTGGGTATATAATGCCAAGTTTAGTTGGGGTATCATATACTATATCAGCTTTTCTAGCCATTCTTTGGGAACCCAGACAACAATATCTTTTGAAAAGAGTGATACAACTAATTCCATTCTATTTTTTTTCATTAGGGACTTTTCTTTTCTTAATATCTGGAGTGATTGAAGGGTTGCTCTTGAAAACCGCAGCCCTCGGTAGTGGGGCACTATGGACTCGTGAGGTTCGTGTTGTCCGTAATTCATTTATGGCTCTTGGTTTTTGTACCATCCTTATTTTGATAGGTGTGTTACACTGGTCTCATCAATTCGCTCCAGTTATAGTAGGGGGTGTTATTGGATGGGTTTTAGCCCCTTTAATGCTTCTATATGAGGAGGTATTCCCACCACGAGAGGGTGAGTAATCTCAATTAATTCACTGAGTGATATAAGCTCGCTCCAATGAAGTGGGCGATCCTTAGAGCTTCTGGAATAGTACCAATAGCTGTGCACTTTTTAATAAGTAAATAAGCATCCTTTGGATGAATTCCCTCCATTTGAAGGAAAAGAGGAGGATCATCTTGAACTTTTAGTGGTTCTCCAGCAAGTTTAATACTGTTCCATCTTATGGTATCCTCAGGAAAAACTGTTTCTAGAGCAAGTTGGATCTTGGGAAAATCTGGATATTTCCTCAAAATTACAATAACGGGAATTCCAGTTATTTCATGTAAACGAACAATATCAAGAACTCCAAATCCCGCGATTGTGATTCCCTGTAATAAAATTGCCTTTAATTGATTTCTATGAGGAGATTCTAGAATTAATTGACCAATGATTATAGTGGCTAGGGGATCGTCCCTTTTAAGCTGACAATGGATAACACCATCAACATAAGCCGCTCCCTTCATGATGACTCCAAAAACTGGGATATCAATATCTTCCTTGGAAAAACGATCAAATCCCCCATCATCAATACCAACTATAGGAGTCTTTGACTTAACAGTCCGCCATCGTTTAACCTTTTTCTCTTCTTTCATCAGGATGCACAGGGCACGATTGCATTAACCTGTCTAATTAAAATTAGGTATTAAAAGATTTTACATCAATAACATTTGTATTAAGACTAGAAGAACTGGATCAACATCCAGTTCTTATTATTAGGAAGATACTTTCTCCTTAAGACCTTAAATATTTTTTAGAAACTAATACTGGTTTTAATAAACCTCTCGAGTTTGAGGGATTAACGCGCTCGCCCGAAGACTCCATAGTTCGTCTTTGAGCATATCACGAATGGCAAAACGAATTGCTTCACTGCGATTGGGGTACCTTCCACTACGTACTAACTCATCAAGTCCTAATACCTGATCATTTGGGAGATGCACCGTAATAAGTTTCATCATTTTGAATTATCAACCTCTTTTCGTTGGTTGACGAAATTGATATTATGGTTGGTTTAAAACAGGCATAATACAGGCATATTACATGGTACTATAAACATATTACAATAGACCTGAAGATACCCATTGTATCCGACAATTTTGCGTACTACTACAGAGCTAATTAGATATTTAATGAAGATTGATCATTCTCCATTCTGCTGTTTGAGGAGTCAAAATGATGTGAGCTACTAGTGCCATTACCAGCTCAATCATTGTAAAGAATTTAGTGTTTTTTTGGGTTCTTAAATGATGTTTCTTAATCCATTTATGGAATGGCATTCCGTTTTGGACTCCTCCTATCTACATAAAGTACTCGAAAGAATTCCGATAACATGAACCCATAACATTCAGAATAAAGGGACTAATATGACTCTCATCTCAGAAGAATCAGAGAAATCTACAAGAACAAAACTGTCTGACCTCTCACCCAACGCGAAAATTGTGCTTGAAAAGCGCTATCTAAAACAAAATGAACGAGGGGAAGTTGTTGAAACACCAGATCAGCTTTTTGAACGCGTAGCAAAATCCATAGCTGCGAATGAAGCACGATATGGCGGTGATCCAACCATTTATGAGGAAAAATTCCATGAGATGATGATTAATCTGGAGTTCCTTCCAAATTCACCCTGTTTAATGAATGCTGGGACTGAACTCAATCAACTTTCGGCTTGTTTTGTACTACCAGTCTATGATGATATGAACTCGATCTTTCTAGCTATTAAAAATGCAGCAATAATTCATAAATCAGGAGGAGGAACTGGTTTTACGTTCTCTCATCTCCGTCCTGCTAATGATAAGGTTCAAACTACTGGTGGAGTAGCCAGTGGCCCGATCAGCTTCATGACTGTTTTCAATTCTGCTACAGAAATAATTAAACAAGGTGGACGAAGGCGTGGGGCAAATATGGGAATATTAAGAGTAGATCATCCTGATATTATGGATTTCATTCATTGCAAAGAAGATCTAAGTACATTGAATAATTTTAATATATCTGTGGGGCTTACTGAGACATTTATAGAGGCGGTAATTCAGGATGAAGAGTATCCCCTAATTAATCCCCGCAATTCTCAAATTGTAACCCTTTTGAAAGCTCGAGTGATATTTGATGAAATCGTCAAAATGGCTCATACCAACGGAGAACCTGGTATAATCTTCTTGGATAGGATAAATGCCACTAATCCAACTCCTGAAATTGGTGAAATTGAGGCAACAAACCCTTGTATAACTGGGGATACACTGATAGCGACTGCTGATGGTAGGTCAGCAGTTCCAATTAAACAATTAGCAGAGGAAGGGAATGATGTTCCTGTCTTTACTGAAGATGATAAAGGTAAAGTAACGGTCAGATTCATGAGAAGGCCGAGATTAACAGGAAGAAAGATTCCTGTTTATCAAGTACATCTTGATGCTGGAGAAATTTTAAAAACAACCGCCAACCATATATTTTATCTTAGAAATGGAACCAAAAAAAGAACTGATGAGTTACAATCTGGAGACAGTTTACATGTTTTAACAAAAGTGCTACAACATCAAAGAGGGAAATATTCAGCTAATCCTCACAAGAAATACATGAGAATGTATAATCTGGGGCGGTCTGAAAAATCAGAACATACGATTGTTGCGAAATTTTTCCATAATAACGATGAATCAATACCTGAAGATCATGTAGTTCATCACATGGATTTTGATTCTGAAAATAATTCACCTGAAAATCTCAAGATTATGCATGTTGACGATCATAATAAGTTACATAGTCTATCCATGAAAGGGGAAAAAAATCCTATTTTCCAAATAAAAGCTGACACAGGAAAATGGGAGAAATACAAAGCAGAAAATCCCTTCTATCACCCCATCGGAGAAAATAACCCAAGATATGGTGTTAAACTTTCAGAAGAGACGAAGAAAAAGATAAGCTTATCACGGAAACAATCTTACGAAAGCAATCCAGAACAAAAACTCCTCCTCTCGGAAATTTCTCGAAAAAAATGGAAAGATCCACAATATATCAAAAAAGCTCAGAAAGGGTTTCATCAGAGAGCTTTACGAAAATTAGAAGAATGTAAGCAAAAAACAGATCTCAAATGCTTTTTAGATGGCAATAGTGTGATGGTAGAAAAGATTTGTGAGCATTGTGGTAAGGTATTTCATATCAATTTTAATGAAAGAGAAATCAGCTATTGTAACAGAAAATGTTTCATGAAACATTTCAATTCAGAGAAAAAAATGATAATCAGACGAACTACTGGTGTAAGAAAGACATACAAAAATCTGGCCGAAGAAAAAAGAATGAAACAAATTCAATGTTATCTTAAGTTAAAGGAAAAATTAGATAGAGAACCTTTTAAAAAGGAATGGGAGAATTTATGCAAAGACTCTTCAATCCCATTCAGACTAGGTACAAAATTCGGATTTAAAAGCTATAGCAAGCTCAAAGAACATTCAACAATGTATAATCACAGAGTTGTAAAAGTTGTCTATCTTGGAGAGGAGGATGTTTATAATGGCACTGTGGATGAATTTCATTCTTTTTTCATTGGAGGGTTTGAAGAACAAGTTGGAGGGAAGAAGAAGGTCAAATTCGTCAAAACGCAAAACTGCGGTGAGCAGCCTCTGTTAGCGTACGAATCATGTAATTTAGGATCAATTAATCTTAGTAAGATGATAAAGAAGGACTCCATCGATCCAATGAAATTCCATGTTGATTATGACCGTCTTGAACGAATTGTTACCCTTGCCGTGCGATTTCTTGACAATGTGATAGATGTTTCCGCCTTTCCATTACCAGAAATTGAGCGAATGACAAAAGCCAATCGAAAAATTGGATTGGGAGTCATGGGGTTTGCAGATCTTCTCATCAAATTAGGAATTCCCTATAATTCTAACGAGGGAATTGATTTAGCACAACGAATAATGAAATACATCCATACTATAGCAATTAGAGAGTCACAAAAACTAGCTAAAGAGCGTGGCTCATTTCCTAATTTTGAAAAGAGTATTCATGCTGACAAGTATCCTATGATGCGAAACGCGACCTTGACCACGCTTGCTCCAACAGGTTCAATTTCAATAATTGCAGGCTGCTCTAGTGGTATTGAACCTCTTTTTATGTTGACCTATGAACGACGTGTTTTGGATGATGATATTCTCGTTGAAGGATATCCTTTCTTTGTCGAGATTGCAAAAAAACAGGGTTTTTACTCTGAAGAACTGATGGAAAAAATCGCTAGAATGGGTTCAATTGCAGAAATGTCAGAAATTCCTGAAGAAATACGCCGCACTTTTGTCACAGCACACGATATCTCCCCAGAGTGGCATGTTAGAATGCAATCAGCGTTTCAGACATCAGGGGTTGACAATGCAGTTAGTAAGACGATCAATTTTCCTAAAGAAGCAACAGAGGATGATATCTATGATGCATATATGTTGGCTTACAAATTAGGGTGTAAAGGATTAACAGTATACCGATCTGGGTCTCGATCTTATGATGTTTTATCAAAAAAAGGCACTAATGAAGTTAAACAAGTTGAAGAGGTCCAACCAACTAAAAAACCAAGATATCGGCCAGATATTACACGGGGAGTAACTGAACGGGTTAGAGTAGGTTGTGGAACCAACTTATTTATTACTATTAATGAAGACGAAGAGGGACTTGCTGAGTTATTTTTATCATTAGGGAAATCTGGTGGTTGTGTTGCGTCACATATCGAGGCAATGGGGCGATTAATCTCACTAACATTACGAAGTAGAATTGAACCAGAGGAAGTAATACTTCAACTTAAATCAATACGTTGTCCTTCTCCGACATTTGGTTCAGAAGGACCAGTCTTATCTTGTGCTGATGCAGTCGCCAAATCAGTAGAGCGCTTTATAAATCGCTATAGCATTAATAATCACGAAGATGAGAATGCTTCTGTTAAAGGGACAGAGAAAATTACACCTAATTTAGAGAGTAACTCTATTTATCTTTCTCATACTACATCAGGACTGCGTCCAGAATGTCCTGAATGTGGAAATCTTGTAGAGCATAGTGAAGGATGTATTCTTTGTCGAGTCTGTGGATATTCCAAATGCGGATAATTAAGGAGTTATACTACCGGTATTACCCTCAAAATACGTGCTTCAGAGAACAGACATAAATGGAATTCTGCAAAAAATATTGACATTGTCGCTTTAGTAACAGAAATTGAGAGGGTCTATTCATACATCTCGAAGTTATATTAGTACATCTTTTATAATCAAAGGGTAACTACGCTAACTGAATTACTGAAGCATGGACATACTTCTTTAAAGGATCATTTGCCTCTAATAGCTGAACAATTAATGTAAAGTCTTTAAAGAGGGTGTCTTATATAATCTTTGCATACCTGAAAAGGTCCACTTTCGCTACTAGGCAGATGTGGTTAGAAGAATTCGATATTCTAGTAGTAAATGATTTTACTCTAGATTTCAAGACAAGACGTCAAGGAGATCTTAATAAGTGAAATGGAACGATGAAGAAGCCCCTAAGACTGCAATGGCTACTTTGAATCTCGTTTCAGGTGTAACTTTATGGGAAGAGATGATTCGAGATCGAAGAGAATTCTGCCTCCATAAATGCCAAAATAACAAAGTTGTTAACATGTTACGCCCTAAGTGCACTGATCGTCGCTATTTAGACGTCCTCCTATTGAAACGTGAATCTAAGAAAAATATGCCGATGTTCTGCTATTCTCAACGAATAAAAGGGCTTATGAGATCGTTTCAAGAAGGTGAAATGTTACTTCCTGATGTTTATGTCTATATTGATGATTACTGGAAGATCATCCATGAAAAACAGACTTCAACTCGTCGTTCAGCTTCAGATATTCTTAAACGAACGATTATAAAGGGAAAGGAGGTTTTACCCATGGGAAGTATGGATCAAGTCCTTGAAACTCACTTTCTGCGTGATCAACTTTTTCTGCTTTGGCCAAAGTTAGATCTTTGTTTGATAAACGCCCAAGAAACAAGTATTCACAGTATAAGCATGTTCCGTTCGATTTTTGAAACTCTAGCAGAATCTTATGGTCTTGAAATAGATTTAGCTATTGAGGGTAACTTTATTAATCTAAAATTTGAAAACTTAAACTTAAAAGACTCTGTTACAGTAGAAGAAGAGCTTCAAAAATCATCTGCTTTTACTGGTTTTTCTGGTACGGAGATTTGGGCTGAAGTTTTGTTACCATCAGGACTTGAGGAAGAGGAATTCGAATTCAAAGTTAAAGATCTTCATTTTATTTTTAAAGTTGTATCCAATGTGATAGAGACCATGGAAGGGGATGAAGACGATAAAATGCTGGCTGAATCAATAACAGAACTTTCTGAAGTCATCGCTGAAAAAGATCAGGATTCTAAATAAACAACTCCTTTAAAATCCAATGAAATCAGCCATTATTGTAAGATAAAAGGAACCATGATTAGATGTTCTCAATAAGCAGAAAAGATGGTTTAGCACGAATAGGAACTATATTGACAAAAAGTGGAAGGATTTCAACACCCATCCTCCTCCCTGTTATTAATCCAAATCGGCAATTAATACCCCCTGAAGAGATGGTTAAGCTTGGAGCAGAAGCATTTATTACAAACGCGTATTTGTTATATAAGGACTCGCTGAATCGAGAACGGGTAATTAAGGAAGGATTGCACAACTATATTGGTTTTTCTGGTCCGCTTATGACAGATTCAGGTGCTTTTCAGTTGATGCAATACGGCGAGGTATCTATTACAAATGAAGAAATAACAAAATTCCAAGAGAAAATAAAAACCGATATTGGTGTTTTCTTAGATATTCCAATAAAGAAAGGGACATATGAGGAAACTAAATCTGCAATGGAAAAAACTCTAAATCGAGCTGACGAACATATACTGAATCGAAATTCAAAGGGGGAAATCTTATGGGCTGGCCCCATACAAGGAGGGAAATACTTAGATCTAGTCGAAAAATCTAGTGCGAAAATGGCTAAGAAAGAATTCAATATCCATCCCATAGGATCTGTTGTTCCGCTATTAGAAGCATATGATTTTGAAGCAGTTACTCATATGATTCTTACTGTCAAACAACATATACCATCTAATCGTCCAATACACTTATTTGGAGCTGGCCATCCTATGTTATTCGCAGTTGCAGTTTTTCTTGGGATAGACATATTCGACTCTGCTGCTTATGTTCTATATGCTAAAGATGATCGTTATATCACAGTTTCAGGAACGGAATATTTGAAGAATCTGGAATATCTCCCCTGTTCATGTGAAGTTTGCCAAACATATTCTGCCAATGAACTAAGACAATTTGATCAAGAGGTTCGAACTAATCTACTGGCAAAGCATAATCTCAGCACAAGCTTAGAAGAAATGCGAAGAATAAAACAGGCTATTCTCGAAGGCCGCTTATATGAACTTGTCTTGACACGAGTAATGAACCATCCTTCGTTAGCTAGGATTATACACCTCCTTTTCGGTGCTTCTACCTCTCAATTCATCGAGCAATATGAACCTATATCGAAATCTCGATCTCTACTTATTACTCATCCCATTCTTGCATTCCAACCACTATTGCTGCGATATAGAAAACGAATTTTAAATCGATTCTATGCTTGGAGTCCTAATTTACTTATAGGGCTGGATTATCAGAATTTACGTTCTTCATCTTCTTACCAAGTGATAAGATTGTCACCTCTTTTTGGAATAATTCCGGACGAATTAAGAGGAGTTTTCCCATTAGTACAACATGACAGAGTCCCTTTAACTTATTCACCAGAAATACTTAGTTTTATCTCTCAATTTATTGAAAAATATAAAAGGATCTTCAAACAAATTGAGATTCATCCTTCTGTAGACCTTGATATAGATATATTAAAAGATTTTAATACTTTTGAGAGGAGTAAACCGAAAGATAAAGCTAGTGAGGCTCATATTGTCAAAGCGATAATGGATTATCAGTTTGGGGTTGGAACTCATTCGGTTATTAAGGATCAAACTTTATCTGTAAAAAAATCCAAAAGGACAGGAATTTTTCGCCAATTTTCAGATGAATCAGGAGCACTGGGAACTTTCCGTGCTTCAGACTTTGTGATTATCCCCACAAAGGATTTTGCTCGTAAGTTACATGAGAATATACCTAAACCACGGCTACGAGTGTTGGCAAAAAGTGAATGTGTTCCTTATATTTCTAAAAATAGAGACTTATTAGCAAAATTTGTGCTAGATTGTGATTCTGAAATTCGCTGTGGAGAAGAAGTGTTCATTGTCGATGAAAACGACTCATTTTTGAATTGTGGAAAAAGTGTCCTCTCGGCTCCAGAAATAATTGCCTTTAAACGAGGAGTAGCAGTTCATGTGCGGTAATTTTTAAAAAACCATGTATAATTCTCAATAATCAAATAAAGAAATTTATTAGACTAAATTAAGTTATACAATCAAGTTAAACTGAAGAAGGTCAAATATTGCCTAAAAAACGATCTCGGAAGACATTATTAGAAATTTCTAGTCAACCAGAACTCTGGATATTTAGTAATCTTCTGGTTGAAGATTGGATAACAGATGATGAGCTAAGACGACCCGTATTTGAGAAAAAAGTAAGCATACCAATTTCGCTTCCAAGTGGAACTGCAATTTTAAAGCTCGAATCAGACGGCCCGAAAGGTCAAGTTATCTCTGTGGCTGTGGTACATGGTTCCGAAATCCAACTCTTCCAATTGATGGAACCATCTAGGTTTTCAGAATTTCAAACAGAAGTGATAGATTATGTAAAAGAAATCTATCCTCACAATTTTGATTTTTATAGTTACCTACGTTCTTTCTATTCTACTAAAATGAGAGAGCTTGGAATTTCTGATATTCTTGGTTTAGATACCAATGTTAAAGATTTAGCTGAATATGGCGTAAAATCTCGAATATTACAAAGATTTTCAGATCCTATACAAGGCTACGAGGTTCCTCAATATTGGCGTGTTAATAAAAAACTTGTTAATCTTAAACCTCGGAAAAAAACAGAACGTAATATGATAAAAAACCTCCGAAAGATTATTTGTGATAGATTAGCAAAACACGCTATTATTGAGGGGCTGCGTTGTGCTATTATAGCTTTAAAGCATTATGCTTCATTATTGGACAAATTAACTTCGGAAGTACGAATTAATCCACCAGAAGAACATCGAACTTTAGCTGATGGACTATTCGAATTAGGAGAATTTCAGAATTCCGCAATATTCTACTCAAAATGTTTATCCCAATCAAGTTTTGCAAATGAAGATGAAAGAGATCAAATACTAACAGCACTAAAAGACTCTATTGAACAGTTGGCACCTCAAGATTTCTTAGAATACGCTTTGTTTGCAGCCAAAGTTGCAAGAGATCATAGTGAAGATTGATGCTACTTTTCTATAAAATCAATTCAATATTGTGAGAGAAGAATCTGAAAGAGATTCAAATCCAATATTTTAGCCCCATAAAAGACTTCACCATATTTCTTATTGATTAAGGATCCAAAATAACGTCCCATTCCTTCTATCCAATCAATGATTGGGGGATTATATGATGGATGAGCTCTAAACTGTGATTTATAAGCTAATAATGCTTTCTTTTTTCCTTCGAATTGTTCACTTATATCGACTATGAATTGAAGAGGTAGATTTGTCTGGATTAATTCTCGAGCAGTGTAGTAATAAAATGCATGATCAATTCTCCAGGCTGGAAGGCCATCAAAACGATTACTCCATTTAGATAACCGACTATAAAAAATCGCTGCATCAAAGATGAGTTGACTTTGATAATGGTCTGGTGATCCTCCAGGAGTCATACCCTGCATCCCAATCACCACTTTGGGTCTCATTTGACGAAAAGCTTTTGCTAAAGTTAATCGTGCGTCAAGACTATCCATAAGGCGCCGATTAGGAAGGTCAAGTAGGATTCTCTCAGCTCCTATTGTTCTAGCAGCTTCTAATGATTCCTTAATCCGAATTTCTGGGCTATCGTTAAATGGCGTTGGCTCACCATCAGTTAAATCGATGATTCCAACACGGTATCCTAGTTCAGAAAGTTGGAGTAAGGTGCCACCACATCCAATTTCAGCATCATCAGGGTGAGGAGACACCACAGCTATATCAAAATTCTCAGTCATTCTTGTTCTCCACAGAATTAAAAATGTAATTTGACAATTCAGATCTCATTATTATCATTATATGATTCCCTAATTCTTACGAAAGTGATCCTTTGAACTCCCAAATATAATTCCAAGATTTACAAGACTAATCAAGATATATATTATTTGGTTAGAAAATAAGAAATAAAAATTTGGTTCTAAAAATTGAAAAAAGCCCTTTCAATTCAAAAAAAAATTGGGAATGAAAATTAACAACACAACTTAATACATTTTTAGGATTTCTAGAATATTAATAGTGGTTGTTAATTTAGAATAAAATATATAATAATGATGGGGGAGATATACTTGTTAGCTTGGAGTCGCGTATTATTAACTTTCTCTGGTATCTTGCTAGCCTAAGAGGTTAATATTCTTCGTTACAGATAATCCATTTTAACGAGGAAGATTCATTGAGTCAAGAAGAAGAATTAGTTTTTGAAGAGGCTCAAAAAGGTATTAAAATTGTGTTTTGGGGTCCAACTCTAGCTGGAAAAACTACTGCTCTCAGCCTATTCCATGCTATCAAGAAAAAGGAGGATCCTGAAAGTGTTTACAACTTTTTGAAACTCGAGGATAAAGCAACCGAACGAACTATTGGTTTCGACCAAGCAACATTCGGTCTTGGCGGCTCTGGACCTGGAGTTGGATTTAAATACCATTTGTTCACAACCCCTGGTCAAGATCGATTCAAATCAATGAGAAAAATTGTAGTGAATGGGCTCCATGGACTCATTGTCGTAATGGATTCAGAAAAAGCTCGTTGGGAGGAAAATAAAGAAAGTCTCTCCGAGCTTTTCCAAATATTAGGTGATAAACTTTATAGTCGAGAAGTTAAGATGGCTATAATGTTGAATAAGATGGATCTCCCCGTTGAAACTCGTATTTCAGCTGCAGATGTAGGGAAATTGATGCTAGAAGCTGGTGTTTCCGATACATTAAGAGATACATTTGCTAGCACCTTTGAAGTAAGTTGTCTAGAAGCATTAGGAGCTTTAAGAGAGGCGTGGGGAAAGGGGGAATGGAATCCTAAACAGCGCCCTCAGCCAGTACAAAGAATCATTCAGCCAATCCAGATGGTCATTCGTGATATTCTCGTATCAGAGTTAAGAAAAGGATAAGCAATACAAAAATTTTCTCTTTTGGGAGATTTTTTCAGCTTCTATTCTTCCTTAAGAAAGAATGATCTGAGTTTGAGGATAGCCTTTTTATAAGAGAAGGAGGATTCCTGAAATTTAGAAAAAGAGTATAAGCTGGTATTTTTTTTTATTATATGCAATATGGAGTTTAATATATGAAAAAAACACGATTGAAAGAAATCCAAGAAGGGATTCACAAGCTAACAGAGACAGAAAGATTACGATTGGATTTAAAACCAGAAGAAATCCCAAAATTACCATCAGGAAAGGAAGCACTTCACCCTTCGACGGTCGCGGGATGGCAAACAGAAGGAATAATCCGAGCTATAATTTCAAACCTTCATAATGGTAAAGACTGGAAAACGTTCTTCATTTATGGGGGAAGTGGAAAAGCAATGAGAAATTGGCAAGCTTTTTATGATACAATTGAGCTACTTAAAACTTTAAAGCCTAATGAAACTCTATTCATGCAATCAGGAGTTCCTTATGCTAAAACAATCACTCATCCACTTGCGCCTCGTTGTGTAATTACAAATTCAGTAATTGTCCCTAATTGGGTACAATCATTCCAAGAGATGGTTGACGCAGGACTGACAGTTTACGGACAAATGACTGCAGGAAGCTGGATCTTTATTGGTTTACAGGGTATTATTCAAGGGACTTATGAAACAATTGTTGCAGCGATATCTAAGGCCGAATCTAAGAGAGAATCTATTGCGAGGCTCTCAGATTTTGAACGAAATCTTGTTGTAACAGCTGGTTTAGGATTAATGGGAGGAGCTCAACCATTAGCTATTAAAATGGCTGGTAAAACCTCAATAATTGCAGAAATAGATCCAGAGAATTTAGATCGAATATATCAACTGGGTAGAGACAAAGGCACTCCTTATTTAGACATAAAAACTGAATCGATTGCTGAAGGAGTCCAATTCGCACAGCAATCTGCAGAAAAAGCTGAACCTGTCTCGATAGGTATTCTATGTAATGCTGTCGATCTCTTGGAATATCTTATTACCCAAAACATCACTCCGCATGTTCTAACTGATCAAACATCAGCACATGATATGTTGAATGGTTATGTTCCAGCTGAAATGACTTTTGCTGAAGCATTAAAGCTTAGGAAAAATGATCCAGATCAGTACAAAAAACAGGCTTACGAGACTGTAAAACGTCATGTCCAAGCGATGATAACTTTACAAGAAAGAGGTGCTGAAACATTTGATTATGGAAATAATATTCGAGCCCAAGCACATAATGGAGGACTCTCAAAAGCGTTTCAATTCTCTGGATTTGTGCCAAACTACATCCGTCCTCTCTTTTGTGAGGGAAAAGGCCCATTCCGATGGGCCGCGCTTTCAAATGATCCAGAAGATATACGAATTTCCGATAAATATGCGAAAATGCTATTTCATGATGATCCAATGCTAATAAATTGGATAGATCTGGCATCCAATTATATTCCGTTTGAGGGAGGTTTACCAGCACGGGTGTTTTGGGCAGGATATAAAGGTAGGGCTGCTTTTGGAATGCTCTTGAATAAGCTTTATTCTGATGGTATTATTAAGGCTCCTGTAATAATTGGACGAGATCATCTTGATGGCGGTTCTGTAGCGAGTCCATACCGAGAAACAGAAGGAATGAAGGATGGATCAGATGCCATTGGAGATTATCCTGTATTAAATTTATTAGGTAATTCTCTTTGTGGTGCAACATGGACGAGTTATCATGGTGGGGGTGGTGTTGGTGTGGGCTATTCACTCCATGCGGGCCAAGTTTGTGTCGCTGATGGAACACGTATGTCTCAAGAAATGATATTTCGGGTATTAACTTGGGATCCAATGTCAGCTATTTTACGTCATGCTGCTGCAGGATACAATAAAGCCCTAGAAGTAGCTGATGCAAATAAGATTATCGTACCAGGAAAAACCAGCACACTCAAGACCATGAATTATAAAGATCTGTATTTGGAGCTTATTAGGCTAGTAAAAAGCCGAACTCAGATAGAGCTTTTTCCGCCATTAGATACAGTCCCAATTGACCTATTTTAGGTATATCACAAGAGAATCCCCATAGAAAGACACTTTTTATAAGCAAATTTGCATATTTGCATCACATTTGAAAAATGTAGAAGGAAACCTCCTACTCTTCATTATTGTTTCGTGATAATAATGAAAAAACCGATAGTCGAGCTAAATGGAGATAATCTCTCTATTTCAAACATGGTTGCTGTAGTACGTAATGAACTAGAAGTTACAATTTCAAAGGAAGCCAAAGAAAGGATTAATCAGGCTTCTAAAATTGTACAAGATATTTTGAAAGAAAAACGGAGGGTATATGGTGTCACAACAGGATTTGGCTATCTCCAAAATAGTGCAATTTCACCTCAAGATACCCAAAAACTTCAAAATAACTTAGTAATCAGTCATGCAGCTGGAGTGGGTCCAGAATTCTCTCATGAGATAGTTAGGGGCATGATGGTGCTTCAGGTAAATAAATTTGCCCGCGGCCATTCTGGTATCCGTTTAAAGCTAGTCTCCCTTTTGTTAAAGTTACTGAATGAAGGCATCACTCCTGTTGTACCTTCACAGGGAAGTTTAGGCGCAAGTGGTGATCTAGCTCCTTTAGCACATTTAGCTTTAGTTTTAATAGGTAGGGGGTATGCCTACCATGAAGGAATACGAATACCTGGGCTTAAAGCTTTAGAAATAGCTGGATTATCACCTGTAATACTATCCGCAAAAGAGGGTCTTGCTCTTCTAAATGGAACTCAAGCAATGACTTCAATAGCAGCAATGGCGGTAGCAGATGCAGAATATCTGGTCAAGATTGCAAATCTTGCAACTAGCATGAGTATGGAGGTACACCAAGCCAATGTTGATGCTTTGAATCCAAAAATCCATCAAGCAAGGCCTCACAAAGGACAGATAGATGCAGCTAAAGAAATACTTGATTTTTTAGAGGATAGCAAGCGAATCCGTAAAAAAATTGCATATCAAGATAGTTATTCCTTACGCTGTGCACCAGTAGTGCATGGGGCAACTTTAGACACAATCAGGTATGTAAAGCAAACCATAGAAACTGAAATGAATTCTTCTACAGATAATCCCCTAATATTTTCTTCAGATCAGATCCTTAGCGGTGGAAATTTCCATGGACAACCCATTGCTTTCGTTATGGATTTCCTAGGTATTGCAATCGCGGAGCTAGGTAGTATATCCGAGCGGCGTATCGAAAGATTGTTGAATCCTACTCTCAGTGGATTACCTCCATTTTTAACTTTTGAAAGTGGAATAAACTCTGGATTCATGATTGCGCAATATACTGCTGCTTCTTTAGTTTCTGAAAACAAACAATTAGCATTTCCGTCATCAGTCGATTCGATTCCTGTATCTGCCAATCAAGAAGATCATGTAAGCATGGGTACTATCGCTGCATTTCATACTCGAAAAATTGTTGAACATGTACATTGTATTCTAGCCATCGAACTATTATGTGTCTCACAGGCAATAGACTTAGCTGAAATTCAGGAACAACTTGCTCCTAAAACCTTAGAAGCATATCAAATAATCAGAAACGCGGTTCCAATGTTGCGAGAGGATAGAGAATTATCTCCAGATATAAATACCAGTGTTGAATTAATCCGAAACAGATTATTTTAATTGATTATTTTCCGAAATAAGGGCTGGAGTGTTTGCTGCTACTATTTTACCATTTTTTATGACCATATCAATTAAGCTAGCTGTTCCAAACTTATAGGGAATAAATGTACTATTATTTGCATTAAGTACCACCAAGTCAGCTCTTTTTCCTTCCTCTATACTGCCAATATATCGTTGAAGTCCGATAGCAGCAGCGGAATTAAGAGTTGAAGCAATCAAAGCTTCAATAGGTGTCATTTGCATCGTGAAACATGCAAGCGTAATAATCTGAAGCATTGAATGACAATAACAATTGGGATTTAGATCAGTTGCCAGAGCTACAGGGAGATCAAATTCATCAATCATTCGACGAGCTGGAGGATACTCATTTTTCATAAGGGAGAAGGGAGTTCCTGGCAATAATATTGGAATAACTCCTGCATCTGCTAGAGATTTAAAACCATCATCATCTGTTGTTAACAAATGGTCTGCTGAGATTGCTCCTACCTCTGCGGCGAGTTGGGCTCCTCCTGTTCGTACAATTTCATCTGCATGTATTTTTGGTTGGAGGCCCCATTTTTTTCCGACTAGAAGAATTTCACGACTCTCATCTATTGAAAAAACCCCCTTTTCACAAAAAACATCAATAAATGTAGCTAATCTATTTTGTGTTATTTGGGGAATGGCCTCTTCTATTATCAGATCAATATACTTCTCTTTCTGATTTGAAAATTCAGGTGGAAAAGCATGAGCACCTAAATACGTTGGGATTACAGAAATATGCTTTAGCCCATTTAATTCCCTAAATGCTTTTAATTGCTTTATCTCGGTTTCAACATCAAGACCATAACCACTCTTAGCCTCAATAGTCGTTGTTCCATGTTTAAGCATGATTTCAGTGTTTTCCTCGCCTTTTTCTACTAATTCTCTCAAACTAGCTGCTCTTGTGGCTCTAACAGTCCTCATAATCCCACCACCCTGTTCCAGAATTTCGAGATAGGATTTTCCCTGCAATTTCATATCTAATTCATTTTCACGGTCTCCTGCAAAAGAAAGGTGTGTGTGTGAATCAACAAATCCAGGGATTACTGTTTTTCCAGCTATATCCACAATAGCGGATTCAGAAATAGGACTATTTGATTTAGATATCGGATAATCCAGAATATGTGAGATTATGCCGTTTTGAATAATTAGAGATCCATTCTTAATTAATACTACCTCTAGATCACTCATTCGTAAATGTGAATTATAGGTTCTAGTTCTAAGTGTGAAAATTTCGCTTGCATTAGAAAGTATTAAAGATTTGTCCGTATTTTCCATAATAATACCTTCCTAGTAATGAGAGCTCTTTTTAAGAGTAATATTTATGATGATATGCAATCTATTTTATTTATATGTACGATAAAATCAAGGCCCCTATTATTATTCTATTATAGGATTATTATTGGATTCTAATAACACATAAGAAACCATCTGCCTCATTTGGAGGTCATTCACTAGGAACAATTTAAAAGAAAAACATTTAGTAAGTAATATTAAATAATTTGATTCACTTCAAGAAGAAGATCAACCATAACAAATTAAGATTAATACTTTCTGAATAAACCTATTTACTTCCAGAAAAGCATATACTGGAGACTAAAAGTTGTCCGCAATAACAAAAAGATTAGGAAAATGGTTTAAAAAGACAGAAGAACCATCTGAAAAGGAACTTATAGTAGGCTTCATCCACGATCTAGAATCAGTTCTTGAGTCGATGGAGGAGATGACAGATGACATGTCTGGTGGTTATTCCGAACAAGTAATTGAAAAACGCTCCTTTTCATCAAAGATTTTAGGATCTATGCCTAAATTTGCTCAACCAAAACGTATACGGCAACAAAATGAAAAAATAACTGAAATTAAAGAAACGAAGCGAAAAATGCAGCTTTTACGAGGAACCTTGGCTAACATTGGTGAATCCATTGATTCAATGGATCTGAAAGCAGCACCACCTGCAAGTGATGAAATGGGGAATCGTATTTATGAGTTAGCTTACCCAGGGGAGGCAGTTACATCTAAAAATGTCGGTACGTTAGAAGAACGACTTCAAATTTTGGAAAATTCGTTTTTAACCTCTATGGATCAAATGAACTCTCAATTAAATCAAATTTCTCAAAGCTTGACTACTTTAACTAAAAGGCTTGATGAACAGGGAGTTAAAATTGATAAAATTGATGAAAAAATTACTGAAGTTGACTCAAAACTACAAAAAGTCCAGTCTACTTTAGGAAAAATCTCCCGAAAACTTACTCAAAACAGAACACTATTAGCCTTATTAGCAGGATCAGTGATTGCCCTAGTTATTGTAATAGTAGTACTTTAAAGCATGATATTTTTATTACAATCCTGAAATGAATTCGGTTATGAATAAAAAGTAGAAAAGAATTAAAATCACAAGATTAAAAAGTGATATATGTGGAAGTGTGAATAGAAAGTTAGGTGAAGGCCGTATGGTGCAAAGAGACGAAATCCACCGGGAACTCACTCGATTATTGAAGAGCGATACGTCTATTAAAGTCACTTTATTGGGTGACAGAACTGGATTAACAATCGCCCGAGCTTCTAGACTGTTAGTTTCAGAAACCATGGGAGCTTTTGACCTTGAAAGTATAGGAGCGATTGCCTCTGCTGTATTTTGTGGAGCAGCAGAACAAGGGAGTGCTCTGACATTGGGAGAGTTGGGAATCATGCTTGCTGAATTTAATGATGGTAAGATTCTAACCGCGCAAAGTGGTGAGCGGGGAATCTTAGTTGTTGTGGCTGAACCAGATGCTCAACTAGGATTGATTCGCGTGCGGATGAAGGAATCCTCTGAAAATTTATCTACTCTAATGGATAAGATTACAGAACCTTCTGCTGTTAAAATAAAAAAACCTGAATCTCAATCAATCATGGCAGCACTAAAAGAATTAGAAAATTTTTAACTAATCTATTCTCTACATCTTAATCGTACCATAAGGTGCTTTCCTTGTCGTCTTATTCTCAACTTAATGATATCATGTTGAAATTAACAGATAATATAACAGTTAAAGTTCTTAATGTTCTTCTAGATCGTAAGGAGATAGTTGATGAAGAGATGGTTAACATCCTCAATGAAGAGCTTGAGCAAATTCATGGAGATACAAAAGAGGATGAAACCCAAGAAGTTCCACGCATCGCGTTGAAGGAAGTTAGAAAGTCATTATACAAGCTCAATGAACGGTCTTTAGCCCGTTATCGTCGAGTCAGGGATCGAGAAACTGGTTACTTTGTCTATTATTGGAGCCCAATATATGAAAGAATTCTTGACTTAATAATAAGTCGTCGAAAGCAGTCAATCAAGAAATTACGTCAACGCCTGGATTATGAACAGAGAAATCTGTTATATGTGTGTGATGAAGGGCATATGCCTGTTCCTTTTTCCGATGCATTTGAACTTGGATTTATTTGTACCACTTGCGGTAAAGAACTTTCACAAAAGGATAATACAAAGACAATAGAATTTTTAGAGAAAAAGATCGAAGAACTAAATAGCGTACTGAAAACAGGATTAGAGGAGCTTGATGATATAGCTGAACTTTTTGAGAAACAATCCTTGAAAAAATAGTTGCTTTATTGATCTATTAAAACGCTCTTTTTACAGTAAACTCAGCCAATTGTTCTAAAAGAGGTTTATTTTCTTCTTTTCTAAAATTAATTTGCTTTAAAGCCATCTTAGCCTCTTCTGCCCACTTTTCAGCTTCAGTAATGACGGTTGCTTTCACATTTGCTTTTTCTATCAATGGAACACATTTGTTAACTCGAGTTGTATCCGTGAGAGTAGAATCTTGTAAGTAATTTTTAAAATTCTTTGCTTCTTCTTCATTTAATGCTTCAATTGTCTGAAGACAGACAAAATTCCCTAACTTCTGTTCAATAATGTCCTTATAGACTTCCTTTCCAAATTGATCTGAAATAGCAAAAATATCAAGATAATCGTCCGCGATTTGAAACGCAATACCTGCTGACCAACCAAATTTTTCTGCAGCCACTTGTTCATCATGAGAAGCTCCTCCGACAATAGCACCCAATTTACAAGCTGCAGAAATCAAAGAGGCTGTTTTTCCAGCTATCATTCTTTGATAATCCTCCAGCGTCACATTAAGATAGCGATTAGAGAGGAAATATTCGTGCTGCCTTTGATTATTTTGCTCGAAAAGGACATCTAAGCGTTCCCCCTCAACTAGTTTTCGAATAGTATCTGAAAATAGAGCAATTGTGTCGTTAAAGTATTTTCCTGTCGCTTTAGCGGCTTCATATATGGCTTCACGATAAATAATACCTGCTAGAATAGCGAATTCATCTCCATATTTTGCACGTACCGTTGGTTTACCCCGTCGGAGTTCTCCCCGATCAATTATATCATCCAATATTAAAGAATAACTATGAATGAGCTCTATTCCCGATGCAGCTGCTAATACCTCCTGTGCATCTGTAACTGCTCCGAAGGCTTGAGCAAAGATAATGGTTAACGCAGGTCGCAATCTTTTCCCTCCTGTATCTGTTTGCCACATTATTAAGTCTCGGAATTCTGAATGAACTCCTTTTATAAGAAATTTTCGCATTTCTGGTTCTACTGACTTACCCAACTTACTCAGAAGAGTGAAGACATCGTTTGAAGGTACATTAGTCATTTTTCAAACACCAATGATACAAATAGGATAATACTTAGCTTTTCCTTTACTTTCTCTTCGTTTGAGAGCTTTAATAATTATTCTTTGGTACTTCGATTTAAAACCAACATATCTCTTCCTGATGAATTTCGGGATCTAAACTATTTTCTATTTAAAATCCAGCTTATAGCTTGGTTTAAAGAATTAAAAATGATAGTGGGTTGGCTATATTGTTGGAATGTTGTTTTATTCAGCAATCCTGTAGTTAGTCCGATAGTTATTATTCCTGCATTATTTCCTGCAATTATATCAATAGGCATGTCTCCAATAAAATAACTTCGTGAAGGATCAATTGAGCAGCTTTTGAGTGCTAATAAAACTCCCTCTGGATCTGGTTTTGCTCGTTTAACATCATCACGTGAAATTAATCCTCTTGGATTGAAGAAATGAACGATCTTATGCTTTACTAAACTCTCTTTTAGTTGTTTTCGTGAGGCCATGGTATAGATCCCGAGCTGAAATCCAGCCTCTTGAAGTTGAGTCAATGATCTTATTGTATCTGGAAATAATGGCGCCGAATGGTACACTTTCCTCGCTTTTAAGACGCATTCAAAAGTGAAGCTAATTGTTTTGAATTTTGAAAGCCCAAATTTCCTCCCAATTTTCCAAAACAAGTTGATGACTAGCTTTAATCCTTGTCCTGATGGCGGTGTTTGATAATCTTTTAGTAGTTCGCTTCCAACTTTCTTTAAAGCTTCTTCTGAAATCTTAATGCCCCGTCGTCTTAGATTATCAACAACCAAAATATAGAAACTCCTCATTGAATCTATCAATGTACCATCCAAATCAAAAATTACTCCCATTTCATCAAAAGTCATGATAGATCAACTAATTCAAGTTCATTTCACTTTTTTCTAAATTTCCTTTTCAATTGGCCGAATTTAGTATCTATAAAGTTTTAGGATTTTGAAACAAATGTTGAGGGGTTTCTAGTATCTTTAAATGTAAGGTAATTAACGTTTTTCGCAATAAATCTATCTAATTTACTCGTTCACAAAATGGTTTATATAGAAACTGTTAATAGCTACAATCAAAGATATTTTATATTGGGTTTTTTTTCATTATCATACGGTTTATTGGGCTTTTTTGCTGATAATCTCGCAAAATTTCAGATTACTGCTTATTTAATTCCTAATGGTGTGTTATATATGGCCAAGGCCTTTGAAGTTCAAGACCTTAGGACTTTGAGAGATGAAATCCTCCAACTTCGAAATCAGAAATCGCAGCTACTCAGTAAGATTCGAAACTTGGAGCGAGAACGGAATCAAGCTCGCACGGAGAGAGATGAACTAAATGGGGTTGCTTCAGAAAATTTCGCTCAAGTAAGGGAGCTCAAAGATTTACGAGATAAAAATAACCGTGCAATCCAAGAACTAAAAATGGTTCGTCGAAGTGTCCTTGAAGAGATGAAAGGACTCATTGAGAAAGTCAAGTTACTTCATGCTGAAATTAAATCAATGGACATTGATGAGAAAGAGATCAGACAATCAAAAAGCATTCGTAAGCGGATAGACAAATTAGATTGGAAGATACAAACAACTCCTTCGATGGGAGTAGCAGAGGAAAGAATGTTAACAGAACAAGTAAATGCTTTGATGGAACAGTTAGGGGATATATCTGTATCAGAAGAAAAACTGAAAGCCCGAAAAGAGCTAAACCGTGAGATAGATAATCTACGGGGATTTCTTGATCATAGCTGGAAGGATTTCTCTGAATTAGTTGAAAAATCACAAAAATCACACCAACAGTTAACTGACTTATATGAGGCTGGGAAAAGAGCAAAAGATGAAGCTGATCGTCGACATAAAGAATTCCTAGAGAAAGTAGAGGAAATACGAGGGTTGCGTGAGGAATTTCGTGCACTAAATAAAACTTTACGGGAAAAATCCAGTATTTTAAGAGAACAGAGTCGTATTCGGAAGGAAAGAGTTCAAATTGAAAGAGATAGAGCTACTGCAGAGATGCTCGAAGAACAGAGTGCAAAGATTCGTGAAAAACTAAGTCAGACAAAAAAGAAAACCCTTTCAATTGAAGAAATGAGAATTTTAATGACCCAGAATCCTGATTTTCTGGAGTCTAGCCCTGATATCGAGGAAGAGGAATAACTATTTTCTAACTAGCATCATAGCTGACTAGTCAGCGATGACACTAGTAAGCTTTAAAATTGATTAGTTTTTTTCGCAGCAATGAACAGAACGGATTAATCATAAGGGAGATTCTCTTCCTGTGGACGAAAAAGAATTTTTTAGCTTGATTGGTAACGAAACACGTCGAAATTTATTAAGATCCATTGCACATGAGCCAAAATATCTTTTTCAGCTGTCACAGGAACTGAACAAAACACAGCAATCTCTTCAAAGACATCTTAACTGTTTATTAGAGAAAGGCTGGATTGTTCGAGAATCTGTTGAAGGTCCTTTTGGCCCTTCGAGAAAAATATATCGGATAGCAAAGAATCTTTCCGTTAGAATAACTTTAAGTCAACATTCTTTTGATTTTGATGTTTTTGAGATAGCTATCGGAGAATCTGATAAAAAGCGATCATTTCCCTTAAATCATGTGGAATCCTTAGGCAGAGATTTATCGGAAAATGTATTGGAAGCATTAGAAAAAAGAGACGTTGATTTTGATCAAAAAATCAGTAGAATTGATGCAGTTCTTGATCAACTTGGTTCTATAGAAACGCTACTTCTAAGTCGAAAACTTTCAATAACCGGTGAACTAAATGAAACGATTTCGATGAAACTAGAAGGTGACGCGCATCGGAAGGATAGGGAGCTGGCTTATACCATTTTTTCAAGTACTGCTCCTATTTCTATTGATTTAATCCAAAAAGAGATTGAAACGGAACGACCCGAACTTTTAGCGTCTCTTAGGAGATTGTATGAGAAGAATTTGTTACCTGAGAAAGGTATTCGGTTAATGAACAAGTTAGAATCAACATTGATTACAAAACCAGATTGAGGTATTTACAATGACACAAAAAAACTCTGAGAAATCTAATGACAGCGAGGAAGAAATAGTTGATATTGATTATCAGATCGAAACGGCTGAAGTTGAACCTCCGAAGGAAAAGGAGCAAAAGGAAGAATCAGTTTTAGGTCTCAAAGAGGGATATGCAAATAAAGAGCTTTACGATGAATTAAAACGCGTTTATAAGGAGCTTGAGGAAAAGGATGAATTATATGACAAAGCTCAAAGAAATTACATGCGTGCTTTAGCTGACTATGAGAATTTAGAGAAGAGGACACGAACAGAGCGAGCAAGAATTGTAAAACAAGCAAATGAAAGAATTTTGCTAAAATTGGTGGATCTTGCCGATAATTTCGAAAAAGCCGAAGCAGAATTCTCTAATAGTAAATCAACGAACAATGATTCTATCATTGATGGTTTTCAGGCTGTTCATAAACAGTTTAAGACAATTTTAAAAAACGAAGGAATTGAAAGAATTAAAGCTATAGGGGAGAAGTTTGATCCGAACTTCCACGAAGTTGTGTTCGTGAAACAAGATTCTGATAGTGAAGAGGATATAATTCTAGAGGAAGTTCAAGTTGGATACTTATTGAATTCAGAAGTATTACGTCCAGCAAAAGTTGTGGTGGCTAAACCAAAGACAGAAGGTGAGAAATAAATGGCAAAACCAATTGGTATAGATTTAGGAACGACATTTTCCGCCATTGCTACTATAGAAGGTGGAAAAGCAAAAATTATTCCAAATGCAGAAGGACAGAGAATCACTCCTTCAGTAGTTACGATTACAAAGGAAGGAGAAAGAGTAGTAGGCATTTTAGCTAGAAGACAAGCAGTGTCAAACCCCGAACGTACGGTAAGATCAATAAAGAGAGAGATGGGAACTCCCTTTACTGTAACGATCGATGGGAAAGATTACAAACCCCCTGAGATCAGTGCGATGATACTTCAGAAGCTTAAACGAGATGCTGAAGCCTACTTAGGTGAACCGATAAATCAAGCTGTTATTACAGTTCCAGCGTACTTTTCTGATTCACAGAGACAAGCTACGAAGGATGCTGGCCGAATAGCAGGATTAGAAGTACTGAGGATTATAAATGAGCCAACAAGTGCCTCACTCGCTTATGGGATTGATAAAGAGGAAGAACAAACTGTTTTAGTTTTTGATTTAGGAGGAGGTACATTTGATGTTTCAATTTTGGAATTATCTGAAGGTGTTTTCGAAGTAAAAGCTACTTCTGGAAACAATCGATTGGGCGGGGATGATTTTGACCAACGAATTATGGATTGGATGATTGAAGAGTTTAAGAAACAAACTGGACTTGATCTCTCAAAAGATCCGATGGCAATGCAACGATTAAAGGACGCAGCCGAACAAGCCAAAATCGAACTATCGCAAAAAACTTCTGCCGATATCAACTTACCCTATATTTATGCAGATAATACAGGACCAAAACATCTAAATCTTACACTCTCACGATCAAAATTCGAGATAATGGTAGCTGATCTGATTGAAGCAGCTATGGGCCCTACTCATCAAGCAATGACAGATGCAAAACTGCAACCCGCTCAAATTGACAAAATTTTACTTGTTGGAGGCTCAACTAGAGTACCAGCTGTTCAATCTGCGCTGAAAACCTACTTTAATAAAGAATTAACTAAAGAAATTAATCCTGATGAGTGTGTTGCCTTAGGTGCTGCTGTACAGGCGGGTATCTTAATGGGAGAAGTAAAAGATGTGTTGTTACTTGATGTTACTCCTTTATCACTCGGTATAGAGACGTTAGGTAGAGTATTTACAAAATTAATAGAAAGAAATACTACAATTCCCACTAAAAAGAGCCAGATATTCTCTACAGCGGCAGATAATCAACCTTCGGTCGAAGTTCATGTACTGCAAGGTGAGCGGAAGATGGTAGAAGGTAATATAACTCTTGGTCGGTTTCAACTAGTTGGCATTCCTCCTGCTCCTCGTGGAGTTCCACAAATAGAAGTAACTTTTGATATCGACGCAAATGGAATTGTTAATGTCTCTGCAAAGGATCTTGGAACTGGAAATGAGCAAAAAATAACTATAAAGAGTGAGAGCGGGCTTACGGAAAAAGATTTTGAACGGATGGTTCAAGAAGCTTCACAGTACCAAGAAGAAGATGCGAAACGTCTTGAGGAAGCAGAGATCCGAAACAAAGCAGATTCGTTGGTTTATCAATCTGAGAAGCTTATAAAAGATTTGGGTGCTCAGGTTGACGCTGATTTACGTTCAAAAGCTGAGGAACAAATTGAAGCTGTGAAAAATTCATTAACATCAGGTAATATCTCTGATATTAAAAAACAGAGTGAGGAATTAGAGAAACTAACACATGAGCTTGCTCAAAAATTGTATGCCCAACAAGCTGCTCAACAGGCTCAAGCTCAGGCTCAACAAACAGGGGCATCTGGGTTCCAAGGAGCTCCAAGTGGTGGAACCGATGAATCTGAAGTGGTCGATGTAGATTACGAAATAGTAGATGATGAGTAAACATAAGAATCAAGACTTACTGGTCAGTACAAGGTGGCTGAGCTGAGCGAGAAAAAACGAGACTATTACGAAGTTCTGGGGGTTTCACGAGATGCTGATCTAAAGACTATAAAAAAGGAATTTCGTAAGCTTGCTCGAAAATATCATCCAGATATGAAACCTGATGATCCAGATGCAGAAGAGAAATTCAAAGAAGTAGCAGAAGCATTCGAGGTTCTTTCAGATAGCGAAAAGCGTGCAACTTACGACCGTTTCGGGCATGCAGGATTGTCAGGTACCCCATTTAGAGATTTTTCAGGAATGAGCTTTGATGATCTTTTTGGTGGTTTCGGAATTTTTGAGGATTTATTCAGTGCATTTACTGGGGGTTCTCGTGCTCGCACATCACGTCCTAGAGCAAGAAGGGGACAAGATGTGAGACTAAATCTCGAAATCTCCTTTGATGAGGCAATGAAAGGATTAAAAAAGAAAATCAAAGTTCCAAACTGGGCACAATGTCCAACCTGTCATGGCACAAAAGTAAAGGAAGGAAAATCCCAAACAGATTGTAATACATGCCAAGGAACAGGAGAAATACGTAGAATTCAACGTTCAGCATTTGGTCAGATTGTAAATATATCTACATGCCCAAAGTGTCATGGAGAGGGTAAAAACATTCCCAAAGGTGCTGAATGTAAAACTTGTGAGGGTCTTGGAAAAGTAAAACAATTTCGTACAGTATCTGCTGATATTCCTGCTGGGGTAGACAGTGGAATGCGGGTTGTTATTCAAGGTGAGGGGCGACCAGGAGAATTAGGAGGGCCTCCAGGAGACTTATACCTTGTCATTTTAGTAGAAGAACATCCATTTTTTCATAGAAATGGTTCAGACATTCTTATGGAATATCCTATCAGTTTCATTGATGCTATTCTTGGCACAAAGGTTGAAGTTCCCACTATAAATGGCAAAGAAACTATTAAAATTGATCCTGGAACGGAACATGGAAAAATCATTACACTTCGTAATAAAGGGTCTCTTTATCCAAATAGCTCCCAGAGAGGAGATATGCACGTTGGAATTGTCGTTAAATTCCCCAAGAAACTGAATAAAGCATCTAAAAAAGTATTGAGCGAGCTTGGAGAGTCAATAGATAAGAGTTATATTTTTGAGGGGAACGAGGAGCTTTTAAAAAACCTTTCTTCCTCGAAATAGATACTTTTACTCATTTAATGGATCAAATCGTCGCAATCGTGAAAGATTTCTCAAACGAAGTGACTCTATTGGAGATTCAACTAGAATCTTCCATTTAAAAAAACACTGACAAATTTTAGAAAGATCATCAGGTATCTCTTCTTTGTTAATAACCTTATCAATAAGGCCAAGGACTACCCTATCACATTTTCCACAATTATGAGTTCCTCGCTGTTTTCCTCCAGCAGTTGGATCACAAATTATCTCAATATCTGGGAACTCATTACGAACTGATTTAACAATGAATAGCACAGACCAGATCCAAGGAGGTTGGTAACGGTCTTGTTTGAATAAGTGGTTGACTAAGGTACCATTTTGAATATTGCATGGATTAAAAGAAATAACATCGGTACCTATAGTTAAGGCATCACGAGCAGTATTTATTGCATCAATTATTGCTTCTTTTTCAGTTAAAAATGGAGGTTTTATTAGAATGTAACTTTTAAGTCTTATTTCTAGTGACCGAACTTTTTGTACACTTTTCCTATAATCTTCGAGAGAAAAACCCTTGTTCCAACAGTCTTTCAGGATGGCATTGTTAGAACTCTCAAGACCGACTCCTATTTCCAGCTGAATAGGCTCTAATAATCTCTTGGTTTCTTTTATTATATTCAGATGATTTTTAAGAAATTCTGGTCTACTTTCAACACCTAATTTAAAGATTCTAGGATCCTTTCGTATTTTTTCAAGAATTTCCATTCTTAATTTATCTGGTACATCATTTTCATCAAAAAAGCTCCCAGAGTTATACAGCTTAAATTCGATGGGTTTTTTGGAGTCAATCTGACTTAGCAAATGATCAATTTCTTCAAGTATTCTTTTTTCTGGAATGGGAGAATCGTGGGCAGAATCATTTATATAACCACAGACAGAACATCCTCCAGCTTCCGAAAGAGCCCAACTACATCCTCGTGTTGGAACTATAATAACATTCACAATATGTTGATTTGTTTCTGTCGTTGAACTCCATAATTTTGGTAAGAAATCTGGGGGTCGTTTCTCTACAAATTCCTGCCTAAGTTCAAAAATTTTTGAAACCAATAATGGATTCCTTTGTAGAGGCACTTTTATCACTATTTCACTTTTTGACGAATATTAATCCCCTTTCCATGGTTCATTTTAACCAATAGGTCTCCAGAAAGACGTGAAACTCCTACCGCGGTCAGCTCTCCCTCCTTATTAACAACTACAACTTCTTCATTTGGTCGAATTTTTGAATCGGCCTTTGTTATTGCTTTTGTGAATATTGTAGATCCGATTATCTTTTGACCATCAAATGTAACCAGATTATGAGAGTGATGCATTAAAAGCTTTCCCGCAGTGAGGGAAAGAGTCAAATAACCCGTTTCTGGACGAAATGTAAGAAGATGGTTTCCATCAAGCTTAATCCGAAGTCCTCGTTCCTTTCTACCGTGAACTTTGACGTTATTAGGAAAAAGAATTGATCCAGTTCCCTCCCCGAATTGAAAATTAGCTACAGTTCTTAGAAATGAGAGTTGGGGAGGGTTTTTAGGTGAATTGGGAACATTTTGAAAACTTTCCTTAAGAAGGATTGAGAATTCCCTTGAAGCTTCCTTTGAAGTTAAAGATTCTAAATTTTGATTGAGAATGAGTATTGAACGGTTCTGTTGTTTACATACATTTTCTAAAATCTCTCTTTCAACTCCTTTAACATAACCAACTAGAGGGATTGAAGTTTGGAGTTTAGATAATAAATCAGTGAGATCTTGAGTTAAATGTTGTCTCTCAATCTGACTCCATTCACCTGTTACTGGAATGTCATAATGAGCAGCTGGAAATGAATACTCTAGATTTCGTGGTACTACTCCCAAGGGACTAGTTAAGATAATTTCCTCTATAGAATGACGTTTTCCCTTTAGATTTTGTTTAATGATCTTACGAAAAAGATTATGTGATTTAGACTGTGAATATGGCTTTTTAGCGGAGCAGGGTAAAAAAATAATTCCAGATATTCCTGGTGGTGGAATATATCGTGTTTTAATTCGATTACGAAATCGTGTTATCTCTGGCCGAGTAAAGTCTGTTTCATCGGTACAATAGAGTGTTGGAGTATAAAGGGGTGTTCCTTCTTCTAGAGCAAGTTGGGAATCGCTAATTCTCAATAATGCTTTTATATATGGATAGGAATTTGCATAAATTCTGCTCAAGTCCCTCAATTTTGTCGTGGACAAGGCTCTTCTAGTTAGTTGAAGAACCTGAGAGAATGTTGTAGCTGTAGTCTCTTGCTCAAGAACTGAACTATTTTGTCTTTCAGTGTTCGTTTTACTTAGCTCTAAAAATAGTAAATCAAAAAGATCTATCCCAAGATAAACTAAAATTGGCACATAACTTGAAGGAATTGCAGGAGCATATAACATTAAATTTGGAGATATCCATGATCTAACAAGGGTTAAATATTTAATTAAAAGCGATGGATGTATTAATAAAGATGAGATATCTCCTAGACATATTGCACCAATTGCAGAATTCTTTAAGGGTGGTAATTTTGTTTTCAGGATTTCTGGAGAGAGAGGAAAGTTCAATATAAATTTCGTCTGATCATTTAATTCTAGATGATTAATTTCGTTAAGCTTCTCCACGTATCTTATATATTGATCCAAATGAATTGTAGGAAGATCATAAGGGAGAAGATGAAATGAGGGTTTTGTACCAGATATTTTATTGATATCAATTGGAAAAAAGTCTTCAAAGGATTTAATATCCTCTAGAGATTTACCTTGCATTTGTAAGGAAGGGTATATGAAACAGGATGGATTAGATGAAAATTCTGCTTTTTTTGTTTCATTGTCACTTTTCCCTCTTGAAGCTCGATGAATTTCCTTGTTTTGAAATTGATTAAGATTAGTAAAAGAAAGTAAAAAAGAATGTGAACCATTCTCAAAAAAAATGGGCTTCACTATATTTGGAGTGATAAATCGATTTTTACCGAAAACTACTCCCATTCGCCCCCATCCTTCACATTTTTCAATTTCGAAAGCCATAATAGCCTACCATATGTTTTAGAGAAGAGGAGAAAAACTTTATTTATTTCACTATTCTTTAAATGCGTTTAGAAGCAGAATTATATTCCCTGTAAAAAACAATTTCACATAAGTAATTGGAAATCATTCTTTTCTGATTTTTTAACTAAAGCTTATGATAATGATTAATTAATTCCCTTTTCTTGCTGTTGAGTGACAATTTTTGATAAGGAGAATTTACGGTCATTAAATACCATTTAGATTTTTCAAAGATGACTTAAATACTTTTGAAAAACAATAAATGTAGAATTGCGGAGTTATTCTTGTATAATCTACATAATATGGTTATTGAAGTAATAGACGAAGATTATAATCAATTGTTCTTAGAAGTTATTCCTTTCGATAATAAATGTAGAAAGGTATAGTAAGATAGAAAGAGAAATCAGCTTTGAGCTCACAAACTGATAGAAATTCAATTTTGGAATATTTTCGTCCTCGCGGAAAGATAGTGTATATTGGTGAGGATTTAACAGTTGAATTAGAGATTATAAATGAGTATTTAGCTACAAAAAATGAAGATCGTCTTCCCCAACTGTTTATAACCACAAATCCAGAACATAAATCCGACTTATGTGATCAGGTAGTAATATTTGATTCCGAAACGATGATGCCTCAGATATATCGCCTGTTGAATTCGTATTTTCTGATATTGATTTTTAACTCATCAGAGGAAGGAATTTTTAAAATACTTGGAGCAATCCTAGCTTCTATCGAATTTTCTGGATCTATTCCCTTATTTATTGATACAGGAGCAGGTTTGTCACAAGGTCAAAAGGAATTCTTTGGCGAATGCTATTTCAATTTTGACCTCTCTCTCGAAGAAGGCAAATTAAGCTTTTTAGTATTCTTGGACAGTATAATATCGGGATTAATTCCATCAACAGAATTTGGAGTTTCCTTCTCTAATTTAATCAGAATTTTTGGAAATTCTAGGTGTATGTATTATGGAATATCCTCCTCTGATAACCTGATTAATGCAATAGGAGAATCCATTGATCAAATAGGTGAGAAACTTGTTACAGAGTTGCCAGAAAAACTTGAGAGGTTACAAGTTATCTTCCTATCAATAATTTCGAGAGACGCACTTAATCTGAAAATCTTAGATGAAACATCCAAACTGATTACTAAAACCTTCGGAAAAGAAATAGAAATAGTTTTCTCTAATCCGATTGATTCCCAAATATTAGGCTATAATATCGTTCTTATTTTAACAGATTCTCATCCAATAGATAGCATAATGCAAAATCCAATCTCAACAGATTTATTAAATTCTGTAGTTCCTAAAGTGGTTTCATATGAAACTTCAAATGAAGGGTCCTCTGCAGATCCTCAGCTTTTTTCTGAAGCTTCAGATGATGAGCGATTTAATGTATTAAATAGGATATTTTCAGATTCAGAAATATATATTTTCGATGATGGTGGTCTTCCCCTATTTGCAAGCCACCGCCCTGCAGGACAAGAGGTGTGTCTTTATACTGGCCTTTTCTCTGCAATTCAATCGATGAGTTCTGACTTAATTGGACATACACCTGACCATTTAATTGCAGGAGACAAACAATGTGTATTCATTTCACAGCTTGGCCCACATAATTCTCAATTACGAGGTGTTGCGATCTTTAATGCTGGGTTTGAACAGAGGGCTCGTAATAATTTAGCAGCATCAATGAAATTAGTTAAACGACTCTTAGAAAAAGGAGAACCTGAGTACTCTATTAATGACAAAATTCAGGGTCTTTTAGTCAATGGGTTCCAAAACGGATCAATCGATAATGTTCTAAAATCAGTTTTTCACGCGAGCTAGAACTAAAAATAGAATCTCAAATAGCTTATAGTACTGTTTAGCGAGATTTTGTAACTGAATTATATGAGTCCTGTTGAAAAACCCTTTCACAAACTTTTTCAACATGCGTAAATTCTTCAATAAGTTCATGTATCCTAGTAAGTTCAATGTAGATTTCTGAAGTCCAGAGAACCAGGTATGTTGTGATCATTGTTGGTTGTAAAGAAACTGATTCTTGTATTTCCTTTATTAGTTGTTTTCGAAGTGTAAGTTCAGTCTCGTACATATCAACAATTTCTTGGATAGTTCTTTCTGCCTGCTCAATGATCTCGAGGTCATAAGCCCAAGTGCTCGTTCCTTCTACAACATGTTTTTTTACCATTACAGAGAAATCTGACCTAAAATTATGTTCTATTTTCCTCATTTCTCTAACAATATCGGTCAATTGGTCAATATAGGAAAAAAGTTCTGTAATACTTTTGTTAATGAGCTCTGCTAGATGATAAGCTAAACGCTCTGGAATATCAGAAAACTTAGTAATTAATGGCTTTGAAAAAGCATCAGGGCGTTGAGTCAAATTTAATCTTGAGAGAATGGTTAAAATGTTATTTACTGTTCGTAATGAATGGCCTTGAACCGTATTCCACTTTTTCTGAGAAATCTGAAGTCTTTTCTTGAAGATACGGATACGTTGGCTCAAAATTTTCAAATCCAGTTTATCAAAAGTTAGGAATACAGTTTCTAGGGTGTAAACTATTCTAATCTTCTAGTTGAATATCCAAGTACACACTATATTAAGTTAATCAAAAGGGATATTGATTACTTTTTTTAACGTTATTAAATAATAGCTACATTAAGGATGAAGACTCATCGATCAATTCGAATAATCTTCTTCACTCATTATAAAAGTAAAATATTACTAGAGTATTTATTGCATGAAGTATGACCCAAAACTCCTAGCAATAGAGGAAAACCAATGAGAAATAAATACCAAAAGCTCATACTACTACTACTTATAGTAACAGCTTTGAGTTTCTTTGTTCATTGGTCTTTTCCACTATCCCCAAGTACAGCTGCAGACTCATTTATAGGTCACCAAAAACAAACTAAAAGTTCTGCGGATAGGGTTATAAAAAATGGGATTCCATTAGAAGCAATCTTCACTAATGAATCATCGTCACACTCTTACCTACTACATGACGTTGATTCAGGGCAGGAAGTCTTTTTTTCTATCGATCCTGATTATAATTTCAATGTAACGCTTTTTTCACCTTCAGGTACGATTTTTGAGATCGAGAGAATAATTCATGATACAAAATTTCTGGGGAAATGGAAAACATCGGAGTGGAGTGGAAATTGGGAAATACAAGTAAACGACACAAGGGTTGTCAAAAACGGGAATCTCACCTATAGTATTTATGTGAGTGTACCTTCATTAGGATATAATGAGGATTCAGCACGACAAATCGAAATCTCTCCATTTCAAGCGAATTTCTCTATAGACCATGAAAACCATTATTGGAGAGTTTATTTAAATGATAATCAGAATGGAACCCTTTTAATTAAGGAAACAGATCCAAATGTTCTTTATAAATCTAAAATAACTATATACCGTCAAGAGCACCTTCAAAATCCAGTACTTCCTCAAACTGAAATCGGGGGGAGTTATAATTATTCATGGAATGCAAATAGTGATGATATTTACTTCATTCGCCTTGACCATAACGCAGAGGTAATTTCTCCAACAGGAGTATATAATATCTCTTTCATTGCAGAACAAGATTTTTACAGTTTTAATACAGCAGGAAGACTTCCTCACAACCAAACCATTTCAATACGGACCAATCAACCTTTCTCTCCCAGTAAACCATACTTCTTCAAGTTTTTGGTGAACTCTAGCAGAGCAGATGTTTTTATTCGTGTATTTGGCCCTGATTCTATAGATGCTAAAATCTTAGAGGCTTCTATTGTTGAAATTTTTGATGAAACTAAACAACGTCCAATAGGCACCTTTGAGGAAAAAGATCAGTTTATTGATAAAGAGTTCAATATTTCTTTAACTTTAGAAGCCGGTAAATACTTTTTAGTCGTTAGACCAGTATCAAATGCTGTAGGTTTGTTTTTCGTTCACTTTGAATATGATTTACCCAGACCATTTGTTTGGACATTACCAGCTATTTTTGTGTGTTTTATAGTTTTAGTCGCTTTACCTGGATATCTTACTTATCTTGATTGGAAGGGAAGGTGGTACCGAATAAATCAATGGTCAGTTTCTATACAGGTAGATGAAGCTTTTAAAATCCTCAAAAACAGTTTTAGAGGGATTTTCAAGATAAAAGAGGTTCCTAACACATCAATATTAATTCCCATTACAAACATTCCTTTCAAGACTTTTGGATTAATGAATTTTATTGAGTCTTCGGAAAAAGAAACGCTTATTGTAGTAAAACGGCTTCATCGAAAAATCGAATGGTTTCTGTATTTCCTAATAGGAATAATAATCTTTGATATATTGAATTTTCTGAGTTTTACTTTCTTTTCAATTCATTTTTTACCTATCGATATTTCTAACCCACTGATCTTGATCACAATTTTGATAATACCAACAATATTCTCAACAATTATTGTCTTATTTGTTAATGTTTCCGCTTTCCTTAGTTACAGTCAAGTAGTGAATAGAATATCTTATACAATTGAAAATTTGCAAGAATCTCCACGTAAAGAATTTACTATGAAGGGTTTGGATCCTGAACAGGCATTAAAGAATATCAATTATGTACGAGTTCTTTGGAATCAAGCCAAACATGCTTTTAAGGAGAACAACTATGAACTTTTTGTAATTAAGGCTGATGCAGCTGTTAAAAATCTCCTATCAACTCGTTTCCAACAGGTGGTGTCAAGCCCAATATATTCAAAACCCGATTTTCAATTCCAAGTAACAAATCTTAGAAATCATGGTTTCGACCTTCCAAGTGAAAAAAAGATAGCTCATTTTAGAAATTTAAGAAATAGAATTGTACATTCCTCTATCACATTGAATGAAAAGGAATCTGTAGATTGTTTTGCGTTTTATTCGACTTTTATTGCGAGACTTGGTCTACGATCAAACTAATTTTCTTATTTAGAACAGATTTTTGCTTATTAATTACCGCCTAGTCTGATAGAACATTTGGATAGTTTTTTGTTGTCCTCAATGTATCCATTTGCTTTGATTATATATCCAGAGAGATGGGATTTATCTAGATCAAAACGAACACGAATTTCGTATTGAAACGATTCACCCTCTCC
>JBHLPG010000117.1:0-11073 GCA_048939725.1 Promethearchaeota archaeon
CCCTCTGCAAGTCATTTCTCATTGAATCTCGGGGAATCAATCCAGGGGCAACTTCAGTATATAATTTATTACTCTGAACAAGAAAAAGATTGGGATAAATCTGAAATGGCCCCAAATCAGTGGCCTCATGAGTCAGATATTTCAATAGGTTGGGAAACAATTTCTCAAGGAAAAATTACCAATCCTTACCTAAACTTCCAGACTAGTGTTATTGTTTTAGTTATCGTATCACTACTCGGTTCGGGAATTTTCATTTACTATATGGTGAGAAAGAGGAAAAAAACGAATTGAAAGAATTATTAAATTGACATATCAATTATCTTGATTCATTAATAATTGCATCCCAGCAATAGCTGTCGTAATTGATTCTACATGTCCTGCTTTTGTATCCACGACCAACTTCCCACTTTCAAATTCACCAATAGCAGCCATTATTGCTCCAGTTCTCCATCCTCTTATAGTTCCTAATATGAATAACGTTGAAACTTCCATTTCAGTAATAAGAGCTTTTCCTCGTTTCCATGTTTCCCACCTTTCAATAATATTTCTTTTCGCAGGTATCATCTCAGGTTCTTCACTCCAGAATGCATCTTTTGAATGGACTATACCTTCATGAAAACAATCTTGAAGATTGAGGTTGAATGCTCCCTTTCGTAAAGCTATAACGACATCAGGACTAGCTACTGCAGGAAATTCTGGAGGTAAATACTGTTTCGTCGTCCCTTCATCACGAATGGCACCAACGGCTGAGACAATATCTCCTAATTTAACTTGGGGATGGAGTATACCAGAGGTACCAACACGAATGATAGTTCTAATATCACATCTTCCGAACTCTTCCAATCCAACTGCAGCAGAAGGCCCTCCAATCCCCATGCTTGCTATTACAACTGGATTTTCCTCAATATACGCTAAAAAAGTCCTATATTCTCGGTTAAACGTAAGTTCCTTAGGATCTTTCAGATGATGAGCTATGGTTTCTGTCCGTGCTGGATCACCGACTATGAACATATACTGGGCTCCCTTCAAATCATCCTTTGATAAATTGATATGGTACTGTTTCATCTATTTACCTCAATTTACTTTTTAAATGTCTAAAGAGGTTCCCACACAAAACCAGATATTATTTTGCCATCAATTTCTCTAACAGGTTTCCAAACGGCTCTAAGTTTCATTCCTAGCTCAATATCTTTTATTTCAATTTCTAACTGGCCTGTATATCGTACATCACCAAGATCGATAATACCTAAGAGAAGAGAGGATTTCTGAATGCCTGTTGGAGGAGCTTTCAAAATAGTATAAGTAACAAGAGAACCTATGGAGGGAAGCTCAACCTGGTCAAAACTTTGATGTTTACACTGAAGGCAACGACCGTGTTTGGGAAAATGAATTTTTCCGCAGTTCAAACATTTAAAACCAGTTGGTACTTTCTCTGTCATCAAAAATCACCTTAAACTTTCGAGAGGATAGTTACAACTACATTGTTACCAAATCCACCAAAATTAACAGCATAAGCATGCGTTGGATCATTTGGAATCTGTCGTTTGCCAGCTTCTCCTCTAAGCTGCCAAACTAATTCACAGAGTTGCGCAACTCCTGTTGCACCTACAGGGTGACCACGAGCCTTTAAGCCACCTGAAGGATTGACGGGAAATCGACCGTTGATCTCCGTTTCACCTTTACGAATCGCTAAATGAGCTTTTCCACGTTCATAAAACCCAGCGGACTCCAATTCAGCTATTTCTAATATCTCAAAAGCATTATGCACTTCTGCGAAGTCTATATCAGCTCTGTTCAGTTTAGCCATTGTAAGTGCCTGATCTGAGGCGTCTTTAACCGCCTTGAGGAAAGTAGGGTCCTTTCGCTCATGCACGGCCATGGTGTCCATACCCTGTCCTGTCCCCGTAAATCTAATTAAACCGTTGTTAGAGAGTTTATTTGCTTTTTCTAATGAACACATTATCAGAGAAGCTGCTCCATCAGTCACGGGACACATATCATATAGATGTAGTGGATCCGCAATCATTGGATTATTTAGTTTGGCCTCACGAGAAGTGAGAATGCCTTCCATAGTTATTTCTTGTTGTATATGGGCATGAGGATTCAATAACCCATTACGATGATTCTTAATTGCAATTCGAGCAAGATCTTCAGATGTTACTCCATATTTATGAAAATAGATTCGAGCTAACATTGCACCAAGAGAGGGAAATGTAATACCATAGATATACTCAGCCTCAGGGTGGGACATGGTCGCAATAAAATCCGTAACAACTGGCCCTGGAGCAACTCGCATTTTTTCTCCGCCAGTAATCATAACACAATCATGAATTCCTGAAGCAATAGCCATATACCCGATGCGGGCAGCTGTTCCACCTGATGCTGGACCATTCTCAATAGATGCGCCAACAGCAGGAAATAAGTTTAGATAATCGATTAAAGCAGAACCTAATGCAGTCTGGTTATTAATACGTCCAGCTCCCATGTTAGCGACAAAGACTGCATCAATTTCATCTGTCCCCGCATCATTAATAGCGTCTAGTGAGGCTTCGGCCATCATTTCAATAAGAGATCCATCATAACGTCCCCATTGACTCCCCATCCCAACTCCAACAATGGCAACCTCACGCATTTAGCCATTCTTCCTTCGTTTTTCGCGTGATTTGAAATATCACATCTTCAGGGAGTATTATGTTTCTTTTGCATGTGTCAAGTAAATCCTCCTGAACTGGACGTTCTCCAAAAAGTCGTTCTGGGACAACATAACCTTCCCAATTCTCTTTTGTTAGACAATAAGAAGGGACTCCACCTAATTCATGTTCCACTTCGGGACGTGGTTCAAGCCGCAATTCTTCCATCCAACGTCGGAAGCCAATCGGAGACTCTGCTACGATATACACTTCCTCATTGCCCAAAAGGAAATGATTTTCCATTTTAGCCACAAATAAATGAGCACCAACCCGTAAACCTCTTTTAAAGGTCATAGTGTGAAGACTCATACCAACTTTAGGATTAACGGTTAAACGGCTGTTAACAAGACCTAAAACTTCACCAGAATTCCCATCTTGTCCAAGAAGGACATATTCATCATGAACTCTGTAGTTTGTATAGGCTAATAGCTCTCCTAATATTCGAGCACCTACAATATCGTAATATTGGTAATCTGTGAGTCTTACAATATCATAAAATAATGGAATAACTTGTTTTACCTCATCCCGCGAAATTTGACGAACTACCATCTTGGTACCGTCAGCTAAATTGATATATTTTGGAGGATAAGGTTTATTTTCGGGGTTTATCTTATTCTGAGGCGGGCGTAACATATCTTCATCTATCGACATCGTATACATCTCTTTTGGTATTTTTAACGGTGTTTCGGATTAAAACATTGGAGAAACAAATCTTTTTCTAGCGTTTATATCTGAGGTGTTTTTAACAAGAAATATGTTAAATTCAAAGATTGAATCGAAGATCAAATGTTAATTTCTAATATCCCTCCTAGAAGATAAAAGCACGACCTTGTACCCCAGGATGCAAGAAAGAATGGATCTACTAATTAAAAATGCGTTTACTCGCGATGGAACATTAGTTAACATCTTAATCGAATATGGAGTGATCAGAGAGATCTCAGAAAAACCATTACCTGACGCTGACCAAATTATTGATGCTGACGGTTCCTTGGTTACTGAAAGTCATATTAGCCCTCATATTCACTTAGATAAAGTCTCAATTGGCGAAATCATTGAACCAAATGAATCAGGGACACTTTGGGAAGCTATTCAAAAGACCTGGGAGGTTAAGAAGAACTATACAGTAAAGGAGATCCAAAAACGCGCATGCCAAGTTATTGATCAGCAGATAAAGTTTGGAGTTACCCACTTCCGCACCCATGTTGATATTGATTCCATAGGAAAACTCACCCCTCTTAAAGGTCTCTTGGCTGTAAAAGAAGCTTACAGAGATATTATCGACCTGCAAATAGTTGCTTTTCCTCAAGAGGGAATATTGAAGGATGAAGGGACTGAAGACTTATTGTATTCTGCAATGGAAAATGGTGCAGACATAATCGGAGGTATGCCTCATAATGAACATACTCCTCAAGATTCCCGACATCACATTGATATTTTGTTTGATATTGCAAAACAATTCAACGTTGATATTGATTCACATACAGATGAGACGGACGATCCAAACTCACGAACACTTCAATACCTAGCATCAAACACTATTAAGCGGGAATACCATGAACGGGTGACTGTGGACCATATTTGTTCTCTCGCTGCTCAAAATGACTATTATGCAAGTCGCATTATCGATTTAGTAAAGACTGCACAAATAAATGTAATTACCAATCCTGGTACAAACATGGTATTGCAAGGTAGATTGGATCATCATCCAAAACGTGTGGGGATCACCAGAGTCAAGCAATTGGTTGAGGCTGGAGTAAATGTTACCTCTGGACAAGACTGCATTAATGATCCATACTACCCATTTGGTAAAGGGGACATGCTCGAAGTGGCTTTGTTACTAGGTCATGCTGCCAAAATGACTACAAATAGTGAAATCAGTACTCTATACGACATGATCACCTATAATGCCGCTAAAACATTGAGGATTGCTGACCATAAGTTAGTTCCAGACGTACCAGCTAATCTAGTCATTCTACATGGTGTAAAAACCGTAAACGAAGCAATACGAAAAACACCTCCTTCACGAACAACAATTAGAAAAGGAAAAATAATCTCTAAGACTTCCTTAAATGAAGACCAATATTATAAAGTAGAGAAGCCCAAACCTAGTAATTAAGCACTGAAAGAACCGTTATTCCAAACCAGATGATAATTAAACTAAGCTCGGGCAAAATTCCAACTCTTTGATAATTCAAGTTTGGCAACCAAAAGAAAAGTTTCTCCCGAATTTTATCTGCAATAGGATGGAGATAGTACCTCTTTGCCCAATCTGGCTGATTTTTGCGTGAAGCAATATTACGTAATGTATACCAATCCCATAAATCAGGAAGATTTGCGAATATCATTCCTAACCAGTAATCCCAGATGAAGAGCCCTATTATAGCAAATCCTGTAAGATAGACGAAAACGTGCCATGTGAGCCAAAAATTATCGTGAATCCTTTCTGGAGGGTGATAAGTTGACTTTGCAAGAGGATCTAAAAGAAAATGAGAACCCAAGGCGCAAATCATTATTAATATCATAGATAACCAAGTAGGAGTCGGAATTATCGCATTAATCAAGAATTGGATTAAAATTCCAGCTATGAGATGTGTAGGAAGTTGCATTTATGGATTACCAACGTTTATATCTTTCATTCACTTCAACTTGTTAATCCTTTGATAGAAGAACCAAATCGCACTAATTATCCAAAAAACAACAACTAGTATTAGGAGTCCAAATTTTAGACTAGCAAACAATGAAGCCAAGAAAGGTGAGAATACTGGAAAATTTGTTTGAGAGGAGAGCATTAAAATAAGGTTCAAGTTCTCTATAGCATCAAAAATAGCAGCTACAAAAGGTACGAGTGTCATGTATAGACCAACTAGTTGTATTTGCCCAGCTAGTATTTTACGTGTTATTAAAAGTGTTATTCCAGCAAGGAAGGTTGAATAGGCCAATAAAAATCCGTAATCCAGATATGTAACGGCTAATTCTTGAGCTATGAGATCGTTTGTCCAGCTTCCAAAGATATTTTCTACTTGCTCAATTGTCCATGCAAACTCTAGCTCCATGACACCATAATTACTCGCAGCTTTTAAAGCAGCCTCCACAGGACGCATTAACAAAAAAATGATAATTGACAAGATCGCAGCTACTCCAGTAAGAAAGGCAACTATATTTTGTGAGGGGGTGGTTTCTAAATTTCTTATCAATCTGTGGTTCAATTTAATCCAACCCTTGAATTAATATGAATATCATCCTATCTAATTTTTGAGTCTTGATATACCTTTCTTAAATAATCGCTTAATTCTTGGACTGCAATCTCCAGATCACCTTCATTCTGAATGACTTTATCTGGAAAAGGCATATTAATTTTTTTATGCATGCGATTGAACCTATCCGCAAGATGATTGGAATCCTCTCTCCCTCTATTTTTTATTCGTGTTTCAGCTACTTCATCTGGAACAACAATAAGTATAATTTTTGATCGTGGATACTTCTCCTTTGCGTCATATAAGATACTACGAGAAACATTAACTAGGATTATTTCTCCTCTTCGCAAATATTGCTCTAATGGTTTTTGGGGGCAACCATACCAATTATCATATACAAACCAAGAAAAGGCATACTCTTTTTGTGATTTTTTTTGTAAAAATTCTTCTTCCGACACATAGAGAGAGACCTCTGTTTTATCAGGTTGCCTTGTTATATGTCTTTGAAGAATACGCGCAGGAATGTCTTCTAGTAAGAGAATATTTACAACCTTACGCATAATCGTATCTTTTCCACTACCTGATCTACCAACCACAAAAAATAGCAAATCGCTAATGGTTCCAATTTTATTAGTTTTTAAGTTCACTTTACTAACCCAATGATCCAGATTTCTCTCTATTCAGTATATTTTGACTAAATCATATCAAATTTAGTATCTTTTAAAAACTATCAAAATCTCGTCAAACACGTTAAAGAATCTGGCCCAAAAGGAACAGTGAATAGAAACAAAATATAATAGGAACCAAAAAAGTGGTTAAAGAAAGCTTATAGAGGAACTAATCGTTTATGAGAAGATTATTCAAAATTGTGTTAATTGGCGATGGGGCAGTAGGAAAAACATCGATTAGGCGTAGATACATGGGTGAAGGGTTTAGCACAGATTTTCTCGCCACAATGGGTGCCGATTTTGCCTATCTTAAGACAAATGTTGATGGCAGAGAAATTGAATGGCAAATCTGGGATCTTGCAGGTCAACCAGCTTTCAGAAATGTTATGAAAGCGTACTTTAGGGGGACAATGGGTGCATTAGCAGTTTATGATGTTTCTCAGCCCGATACATTAGAGAATATCGACTCATGGACACAAGAAGCTCAGTTCCATGCAGAAACATTTCCTGAACTTCCTATTGTAATAATCGGAAATAAGATTGATTTAAGAGATGAAATTCCCAACTGTACAACAACAATCAATGGTTTTGCAAAAGCAAAATCGCTGAATGCAGAATTCATTGAAACATCAGCAAAAACTGGGGAGAACATTGATGATGCTTTTAAGAAACTTGCTCAACAGATTATCAAAAAGAGTGAGGTTATCTAAGAGAAAAAAGGAAAATTAGAGCTCCCTCGAAGAATTAAATTCTCTCTACTTTTACATTCCAGTAAGAGCCCATATCCCACCAGCTTCATTTAGAAGAAACATCAATAACCCTTGAATGGTGAGGAGACCGCAAAGAATGATAACAACTGGAGCCCAACTGATTAATTGTAACATTCGATCGATGGTAAATTCTGTAAACCAAGTGATGACAAATAATAAAGCAACTATGATCACAATAATCAAAATTACAAGCCAGAGGGGGATATTGATATCACCAAGTTCAATATTTGAAAGGTTACCACCTCCGAAAAATAGAAAGATTCCTGTTAATGCCCCAAAAGCGATCATTGCAACAACTGCTGCAATTGGAGTATCTTTTAAAGGCTCTGCAAGCATTGATGAACCCGCTAAAAAGATTAATAATATAGTTAACCAGTGAACCATCTCTACAGAGATATCGGGATTTCCAAAAGGAAATAAATCGTCTAATACCCATTCATAAATAGCCCAAAGGTTTACTAATCCTATTACAATGCTTGTACCCAAAGCTAAGTACTTCAGGATTGTAGATTCGTCATCCTTTGACTTTATCAACTTGTTTATACCATAAGCAAGCCCAATAATGCCTGCAATAATTGCAATAAAGGGTAACAATAAATCTAAAATTGCTTCAAACACATTTTTCCACTTCTTTGGTTTAATTATGCTCTAGTTCTTAAGTTTTCATTCCAAATAATTAAGATTTGTATCATTCCTCATATCAAAATTATTGTATAAAAACCATAAATTCTCATTTTCTCTAGCTAAAAAAAGCACAATATGATATCGACATAACGAGAGTGCTTTAAATTCCACCTGAAATACTTTTATCAATCACTGTCTGGAAATATTCTTGTAACAATCTTTGATTGAAGCTAATCTCAATTCTAAAGAAATGTGTTAAGTTGATACATTTATGAACATTCTGTAATAGGGAAATATATGAGTCCGCTGTAATTTAAAGCAAGAAATCTATTCACATAGCATTAAACTTCTTGCTTATAATAAAAATACGCATTCAGAAGTGAAAAATTATTGTAAACGATTCTTGATGGATCTCGAAATAAATCTCTTTAATTGTTTCATCGAATTCTCTGACAGATCAAGGTGTTTGGCATAAAAACGATCTATCTCAAAACGCACTTTTGAATATTTTAGCATTGAAACCCTATTTTTTTCCTGAATCAGCTTATCCATAAGCGCATTAATTTGTTTTACTTCTATCATTGTTTCAACGGGGATTTTTAAATTTCTCAACCAGTAAACATTTGTATCCAAGACTCCAAATCCCATATTAGTATTTCCCTGAGCTTCCATCTGAGCCCATACAAGGCTACTGTTAAGAAAAGTGAAGATCAATGGTATGTATTTAATTTGTGTGACATTTATTCCGTAGAAGCGTTGATCTGGCATTATTTGAGCCTGATTATAGAAACATCCTGGTTTATCATGATAACTTTTAGACCAAAGTAAAGAAGGGATCTGATAACTTCCAATTGAATACCAATAATCTCGTTGTTTAACACTCCGAACTGAAGAGAATCCCAAGATATTAGTCCCACTCCTTTTCCCCTGCTTTATTACTACATTAGTATTTTCTCCCCATTTGATATATGTCCATGCTCTAGACCCTTGCAGCTGGGAAGGTGAATCGAGGCAATAAAAAAGCAATAACCTTGGAGAAAATGAACGAGGAACTATAAAACCTTGAATGTGACTAGGACTTTTTAGTAGTGGAACTAGATATTTTTCTTCAATTAATCCTTCATATCCCAAGCGATTTTTCACGTTAACATTTCCGACAGATTCGTATTTTTCTAAGCATTGGAGATGGAAAAAATCATTTGCTCCAGTTTTTATCCCAAATCGAACATCTGCTAAGTTGGAGAGAGTTACACCTTTTTTTCCAATACTGTGGATTAACTTTCTTTCTGAATGAGACATTCTAAGAAATGTGCCAGCCCATTTATGTGTTTTATCAAGTAGTTCCTTTGGAATCTGTTCAGTTCGATAGTATTGATCTTCATATTCATTTCTTGCAATGAGCCCTTTTTCCATCGAATGAAGCGGGATCTGAGGAAAATCTACCTTTGTTTCGGTAAATGTGCCATACTGTATCTCAGCCAGATCGTTTGAAGACTTTTCTGCAATCAGCACAATAGAATTTATTCCTAATTGATTCCACAACCTTTTGCCCCGTCGATGAATGATATCAAAGTTAATGATATGTTTATCAGGATCTAATATGAATTTCTGTAAGGTTTGTCCATATTTAACTTCAAGCCAAGCATTACTAGTTAAGAAAGCCAATACTCCTTCATTTGAGATAAGGGATAATCCTAGTAAACAGAAATATATGTAGAAATCACTTTTTCGATCAAGATGAAAAGTAGTACGAGTTAGTTCTCGAATCTGAATTTGAAGATGATCCTTATAATCAGGAGCTTTGCCAACCCCAATATCTTCATGCCTGACCCAGGGTGGATTCCCTAGAATGAGGTCGTAGTTCTTTTCACAGATTTCTGTATGATTGAAAAAATCTCCTTGAATAATATCTTTGAAGCTCCATTTAATTGGAAATTTTTCATTATTTTCGGAACCTTCTAAAGAGATCCTTGAGTATTCGTACATTTCAAAAAAGAATAGTCTAATTCGTGTTATTAAAACTGCAATCAGGTCTGGATCAATCCCATATAGCTCAATTATGGGAAAATAACTCCTTTCATCAATTGATTGTAGTGTTAAAAGACAAAAAAGTCGCGAAATACTTAAGAGAAATGTTCCTGTACCGCAAGCAGGGTCTAAAACTTTTATTATAGGAAATCTTGATAACTGATCTATAGATAACTTAATAGACTCATCTTCCATTAATCCCCAGCTGTTATACACAAACTTAAAGAGATCACCAGATTTAACATCAGTAAATTTGCTTGATAATAAACGATAAACAGCTAAATGTGTGATAAAATCAGCATTCAAAGCAGAGGTATAGTATTTTCCTTCCTTCTTTTTTGTAGATGAAGTTGTTAGATCCTGTGTTAAATCTGAGAAAACCGATGGAGTAATCGCAACTTCCTGTATAAAAGCTCTAATTTCGTTAAAAGAATAGGGATACCTTTCAAGGAGCTCCTGAACTATAATAATGTCGACTGGAAGAGAATTCAATCCGAGTTCCTTTATTACACTCCCCATCTTTGATATCAAGTCATTATTAGCATATTTTTGTCTATTAAACTCCAAAATTCTTGTTAAAAAATCCTGAAAGGTAGTTTTTTTTAGATTACTGAGGTTTATCCTTAATTTCGAACATATTAGAAGAAGAATGAGATATGCAATCATTTGTATCCTTAAATCTGACCTAGATCGAAGCTTTTCTTTCATTGATTGGATTAAATCAGCCTCCAACTTAGAAATATCAAATAATTCTTGTAATATTTCTATAGGACTTGTTGTTTGGCCCGTTCTGGTTTTAATAATTTCTTGGAAGTAAGTAGGCATCTGACCTTCAGGTAGGTGAATAACCTTAACAGGTTCGGTTGGTTCAATATCGGTAGAAAAAAAAACTAAATTAATCCCTGTTGTTGATGGATCAAGAACCAATACAAATTTTGGGGGTGAAGATGATTCTAAATGTTCAATACACCTATTAACTAATGACTTAGTATTATAATCGTTTTTTACATAACAGATTACTAACTCATCTAATTCACTTAATGTAACGAAATCAGCAATGTACAGATCTGTATCGCTGTGAAAACAATCAAGAGTAGTT
>JBHLPG010000452.1:0-2747 GCA_048939725.1 Promethearchaeota archaeon
CCGATGGCTCATATGGGCCTCCTGATGAAGATCTATCCTGCTATTTAGCTAATGTGGAGCTACCAGGTAATGAAATATATTATAGCTTCGATTATAATAATCAAATTCACTTTGTATTCATTAATAGCGATGAAATATCTGATGAAAACCAAATGTCTTGGTTAATTAATGATTTAGAAACCAACACTCTTGATTTCGTCAGTTTAGTATTACATCGTCCAGTTTATTCCGTTCGTGATTCTTCAAGAGTAGCTGCTGCTCAATCAATTCGAGCAGTAATTGAACCCATTCTCATTGAGTACGACGTTGATGTCGTATTTGCTGGCCACGATCACTATTATTATCGTACTCTAAGAAATGGCGTTTTTCATATAGTAACAGGGGCAGGAGGGGCTCCTTTAGCAAGTAATAATGACCTTTCTGAATGGCAAGAAGGAGATATATTCTTCTCAAAATATCATTATTGTAACATTTCTGTGACCCAATCTGATGAAAATATGGTAATCAAAGTAGAGATGTTAATTTTCGATGAAATCGAAGGAACTACTACTCTTGGCGATTCATTTGAAATTTCCAGTATGGAGGCAACAATGACTCATACTACCACAAAAGAAATAACTACATCAAAAAGAACGCCCAGTGTACTCCCGTTTACAATTATCGGAATAATCTTTATTAGCTTCTTACGAAAATGGGGGAAATCTAAAAACCCATAACGCATCGAAAGTTATTATAGTATACACAATCACCAAAATTATTTTTCAGTATGTTCTTACGTTCAAGTTGTAGTAAGATTTCCATTTAAGAAAGAAGTATGAATCTAGTGCTTTTAATGTCTTCGCTAGGGGTATAAGAGGTAGCTGAGTGAGTTTTTGCGGCTGTTATAAATTTTTCAAGATTATTTGATATAAATGTTATCATCTCTTCTTTCAGAATGTCGAATTTCCCATAGATCTCTGGGATTATGTACGTAAAAAAAACAAATATTCGATCATAGCATTTGAAATGCCAAATTACTGAATTTTGAAGGCGTTTGGCTCCTATTAAAGACAGACTATCACGATATTTATTTAACAGATATTCTTGTTTGATGTATCTGGAAATAGACTCTAATAATGGATCTGATATGTCATTCTGATCGTGACCTTTTGCTGTAGAAAATAGATAATCTCCATTTTCATCGTAAACTAAAATAAATGAAACAAACTCGGCTAAATCAGATTTGATTTTACTTAAAACTTTCCAGTATATTGCTGCATCTTCTCCTAAAGGTCCTTCGATCGCTTTTTCAAAATTCTCATCTAAATTCTCATCTAAGCCTGAAAATTCAGGATCCTCAATATTCGTTTGTAATGGAGTGTAATGACTTAGTAAATTACTGGGTAATTGTTGGAATTCATTTGAAGTTGCCAGTGAGACCAATGAAATCCCGTTCGGGGCTTTTGCATAATCAACATATAATGGTTTATTTTGATCTACAGTTAAATCTACCAGAATCGGTCTTACTATGTCCTTTAACTGCATTATTGCTTCTAACAATCCAGACATCAATAAAATTTTCTCATTATCTGGACTGATTTCTGGAGTGTGACGGTTTTTAATGTCTCCTAATTTATTTACGCTAATTGATCGTGTATAAACAGGAAGTCCACCCTCATCAGCAAGAATAACAAGCAAATTACTCCCTTTCAGGGTAGATTTACTGACAAGAGGCTTGTTTTCATTTGCGAGTTGATTGAAAAATAGTTTTGTTCCATTCTCCTTATTCAAATAGACCTCACACCTGAGAACTAAACCGATAATAAATTTCCATACAAAGAACTTCTTAAGTTGAACTAGAGAATCTCTTCGAAAACCAATTTTCTTATACCAAATTTTAACTAGTAAATGGTTTTTAAAAGAACCCTGTGGTTAATAACTTCTCCCAACTTACTTTATTGAAAAGATATAAGAATTCTTTAATTGTTAAAACTGGTTTTGATGAATAAACATGATCGTCAATAGCAAGTCGCGGACAAGCTGTGTCTACCCATGCATTAACCCACGTGAAATTTGTAAGGTTTTCTAAATTTATCTTATCAGAAATTAGAAGGATTTTCGATTTATTATGGTCCTCTAAAATCTTTTCAATCATTGATATTCGGTTAGGATGATACTGGCCTGTTTTTGAACTTCCTAGTATTCCCCATACATCTGCTTTTCTTGCTTGGGTAATAATTCCATTTCTCTTACGAATCAGTTTCTCACGTTCTTTTCCTGTAAAATTCTTCATTTCTCCTGTGAATGGGTTTAGTTGAAGGATTGGAATTGAAGTATTAAGTAGTAACCCATATGTGTGAAAATATCCCGCATGCAGGCTTATTATTCCATCTATTTGGTTATCAGAATCTTTTATGCTTTCGAGATTACATCCTAGAATTTGGCCTTCTCGTTTAATATTACTTTCAATCCCTATCTTTGATAAATGGGTTTTTAACTCCTTTAAACTCCTCAAATGTTGAACAGTGGTGACTAATGTGACACATTTCCACTTTAAATCTGCTAATCTTTCAGATAGAGATGAAAAATAAGATGAAATATCTAAATTAGCAAAGCAAGGAACGAATAAGATATCTAATGTCTCGTGAGGAATTTTCTGATGAAATCCGAACTCATTGTGACCAAAATGGATGAGTAAATCACACCCTAACTGTTTTGCAATATTGACAGCCAAGTCACAAACTCCGTAACTAGGATTCCCCTCCACA
>JBHLPG010000118.1:0-11052 GCA_048939725.1 Promethearchaeota archaeon
TGTCGAATCTCATTACCTTTCAATGCACCCATCCCAACAATTCTAGCGTTAAGAGAAGCCACTACGATTGTACGATCATTAGCAATTTGTTTTATATATTCAGTTGTACGACTTTCCACAATTTGATTTCGTACTTCAACGGGTAGATTATCTGCATGGTTCCTGAAATGATCTTGCATAATTGAGCTACACTTTTGTGCATCCTCCATTTTGAATTGACGCACAACAATACTTAAATCCATGAAAACACCCTCTTAATTAAAGATTGAAGAGATTTTGGAGAATACTATGTTTTTCTGACTTTAAAAGCGTCCATTTCCCCTTTCTGTCTCTGGATATTAACCCAGCATCTTCCAAGATCGTTAAATGATGAGAAACTGTTGCTTGAGCGAGTCCTGTTATGAATTCGAGTTCACAAGAACATGTCGCTCCCTTATCTATTGAGATTAGAATCTCTAGTCTTGTCGGGTGATTCAACGCTTTTACTAGCTTTTTACCCTCCTTAAATTCAGCTTTTTTCCTTGTAGAAGCAATAGCATCTTTAATTTGTTTCAATTCAATTATTCTCGTTGGAACAGATTCCCATTTGACTAATTGTAAATCAAGAAGTTCTGTAAGTTTCCTTTCGAGTTCTGAGTCTCCCATTTTCAGTAAATACTCCTGCAGGTGATAAAAATAGTGTCGTGAATGGTTTATTTGATTATTATTTCGATAATTCGATATATTTAAAAATTTCGATATGTTACCCCTTATTGCTATTCCCTGAAAAAATGAAGGCTTTGAGATGGTGAATCTTCTAGAAGTGTTTCAAGGAGCTTTAGAAAGCGCAGCTTTGACACTTTTCGATTATCTTTCACTCCATGTGTTACTCTGTCTTATCCCTGCATTTTTCATTGCAGGGGCGATGGCTTATTTTATCCCTAAAGATGTGATTATCCGATATATGGGAAAAGATGCCGATCCAAAAATAGCTTACCCAATGGCAACAGCTGCTGGTTTCCTTCTTGCAGTTTGCAGTTGCACAGTACTGCCCCTATTTGTGAGTATTTGGAAAAGAGGAGCTGGATTAGGGCCTGCGATTACTTTCCTATTTGTGGCACCTGCAATTAATATCCTAGCGTTAACATATACAGGGACACTTATTGGATTAGACATAGCAATAGCTAGGGGATTTTTAGCAATTATTTTCGCAATAATGATCGGTTTAATTATGGCTAAAGCCTTTGGAAGTGAAAATGATAATATCCCCCAAGTAGAAAATCCTAATAATTCTAATATATACCAGACAGACTATCAAGAAACCTCTTTAAACAGATCAACAATGATTTTAATCATTCTTTTAGGAATTTGCGCAATTTTAATGGCAATTTTAGACAATAATATGATTGAAACTTCATTTTTATCACGGTTTCCAATTGCTAGAACAGTATTTCAAACCCCCGCCACAATTCAAACAATTATATTTCTTGCAGGTTTATGCATTCTTCTACTAATAACAAGTTACATTCCTAATGAAAAATTACTTCTCTTTTTGTGGTTAGTATACATTTTAATGACAGGTACATCCCAAATTCAATATTTCACTGAGAATGTTCAGATTTTTTCTGTAGTATTAACTCCAAACATTACAAATATGATTGCTAAACTTGTACTTACTAGTATTGTCACCATTGGGTTAATATTATTCATACTCAGAAAATTCAAGGTTGAAGATATCAATTCTTGGCTCATGGAGACTTGGTTTTTCGTCAAATCCATCTTTCCTTTGATTATTATTGGTGTCACGGTCGCCGGATTCATTAAATTCTTTATTCCCAATAATCTAATCGTTACTCTCGTCGGACAGAACACAGTTGCTGCAAATCTGATTGCTGTGCTTTTCGGAGTCTTTATGTACTTCCCTACGTTAATGGAAGTGCCAATTGCTAAAATTTTCTTAGACCTCGGAATGGCAAAGGGTCCTTTGTTAGCATATCTCTTAGCAGATCCAGAATTATCAATTCAAAGTATTCTAGTAACAAGGAAATTCCTAGGAGATAAAAAGAATACTGTATTTGTGGGGCTTGTCACAATATTTTCAACTATTGCTGGATTACTCTTTGGTTTTCTCCTAGGACAGGGAGCAAGCATATTGTAACTTTAATGAAAGTAACGGAAGGATTCAATGAGTGAAACTAAAAGTTTAACAAAAGAGATGTCTTTATTAGATAAATTTTTACCAATATTTATCCTAATAGCAATGGTAATTGGTTTATTCTTGAATATACTGATACCAAATATTCAAGATATTTTCAAAGAAGGACAGATAGATTCAGTTAGCTTACCTATCGCAATCGGATTACTTTGGATGATGTATCCAGTTCTAGCAAAAGTTCAATATGAAAAGATACCGGAGGCAATGAAAGAATACAAACTCTTTGGGACTTCACTGTTTCAGAATTGGGTGCTGGGACCTATTTTTATGTTTGTTGTGGCTTGGATATTTTTAGCTGACCTTCCAGGGTATCGGCAAGGCATTATTCTAGTAGGTCTTGCGAGATGTATTGCAATGGTACTCATCTGGAATATGCTTGCAGGAGGGGATGCTGAAAAATGTGCTATTCTAGTCGCTCTTAATAGTGTATTTCAGATTTTCTTTTATTCTTTTTATGCTCTGATTTTCATTGGAATATCAGACTTAGACATATTAGATATTGCCAGAAGTGTTTTAATATTTTTAGGAATCCCACTCATTGCAGGATTTCTGACTAGAGAAATCTTACGACGTAAGAGAGGTAATCAGTGGTACAATACTGTATTCATACCGAAATTGGGTCCAACAGCAATCATTGGACTGCTTTTTACAATCATCGCAATGTTTTCAATGCAAGGTGAAAAGATCTTAGCAAAGCCATTCGATATCTTGAGAATTACTCTTCCTTTATTGGTGTACTTCCTTGGAATGTTCTTGATCAGTTTTTTCATCTCAATATTCTTAAAATTTAAATATTCTGAGACAGTGACTTTATCATTTACTGCTGCTTCGAACAATTTCGAATTAGCTATTGCAGTAGCCATAGCAACTTTTGGTATCGATTCTGATCAAGCATTGGCTACTGTAGTTGGACCTCTTATCGAGGTTCCAGTTCTATTAATCCTTGTATATCTTTCTCTATGGTTCAAAAGATACTTGTTTAAAAATAAGATATAGAATTAAAATATTTGAGGTCATAAATTATGTCAAGAATAGTTGAAGTGTTTGGTCCTGGATGTGCCAAATGTAAAGCCCTAAAAAACAATACAGAAGAAGCCCTGATAAAGCTAGGCTGGAATGATGCAGAATTTCGATATATTACAGATGTAGCAGAATATATTGATAGAGGAATCGCAGCAACTCCTGCATTAGCAATAAATGGCAAAGTTATACTCTCTGGAAAATATCTTCCAACAGACAAAATAGTTGAACTGCTTCAAGAATATTAGAGAAAGACAAGAAATTCTTGATGAATATGATGCACAAACCTACAGTTGAAATTATAACTCCTGCTGGAGAATGTAGCTGTTCATTTTCCACTTGGATAAATCGTGTTTGGGATATATTAAATGAATATAAAGATGAGATTATGATTGAAAGCCTGGTATCAGATGCACCGCGAGTAAAGGAGCTTGGAGGGAGGGGTAGGTCTGTTTTTGTAAATGGTGAGTATATTGCCGTATTTAATCTCGAACGAAAGCTAAAAGAGTTAATAGGGAAAAAATGATATGGAATCATCTGGAGATGGAATTTAATTCACCAAATATAGATAATTCCCATTGTTAATTTAATTCTAATGTTTGAATGTTAATCTACCAGAAATATATGTATTATGAGCAAATTTACCTTTCCTATGGCAGTTATAGATGTCAATGTGTTAAACTAAATATATTTTGGGTTTTTTTACTAAATAAACTTCTGCTTAGCTAAGCCTAAAATGAATTAGATTTAAAAATCCTAGATTTTCAATCCTTAATAATATATTAAAAGTTAAAAATCTGCGTTGAACACGAATTATTGGTAGTGTATAAATAAAAAAGGGAAAGTTGGATGATAACGTGAGAAGATTTGCATTTCAAGAATTAGCATATGCAATTGTCGTAGCAGCCGCATATGGGTTAATAATAGGGATTTATGTTACAACTGTGATTGACTTGGTTATTATTGAAGCACTACCACTTTATATTATCCTATGGGCATTAGCAATCTGCATGCATCTTGCTGGTATACTTTTGCTTGTAAAACTCGAAGAAAAACAGGGGCATACAGGGGCATCTGGAACTACATCGAAAGAAAAGCAAAAATAGATTAAATTACGATTTATGAGAAAAAATTGATCTTATAACTTCGCAAACCAGTCATTCTACTCAAACTGTTCGCTACAGCCTGAAAACTCTCCTTTTGACATTTCGGAAATTGTATTCCATATTTTCTCTAGCTCTGGTAAGATTTCAGAGAAATTTTTCAGAGTTCTATCTTTGATTTGATGAATCAGAGTGTTTAAATTTTCTTTCATGGGTTCTGACATTTCTTTGGTCACTTTTTGTGTTTCCTTTAAATCCCTCAATTTCATCTTTATGCTACGGTACTCCTGTTCCAACCCAAAAATATCTGGAAACTTTTCCTTTAATAGATCCAATATGGAATTTTGTATTGTAAGATTAACTTCTTCAAAAATATTCTTCAGAATAATTTCGTTAAAGTAAAGGATTCTTTCTGCGTGTAGTCTAACTTGCCTTTCTCTCTCTAGAGTCTCTTGACGCTCTTTTTCTACTATTTTTATTTCCTCTATCCGTTCTTTTTCCCTTTTAATCGCAAGATCAATCCGATCAGTAACGGACTCATCTGTGGAAGAAACACCAAATGACTCTGTTATTTCACCTGACAACCACAAACTCCCTGGTTGGTAAAGACTCTCAACTATCGCGCCTTTAATATAATTTTCTAATTTTGCGGCACGAGCATCAGCCATTGATTTAATCCTTAAGTCTGTTAATAATTGATTAATTTTACTGAAAATTTGCCGTTGTTTTAATGACTTTGCTTGGTACTCCAATGAAGCTTCATTTTGACAGAGGAGTCCAACAAGTTTCGTTTCATCACTTGAAAACAGGATAGATAGATTTTTCCCTTTATATTTTTGATTTTCATAAAGGAATTCGACAGGATATAGGTTTATTTCGAGATTTTGATCAGTTTGAAGCAATATCAACCGAAAAACATTCGAACAATGATCACATATGATTTTCATATGATCTAACAAGTGCTCTGTCTGGTCTTTTTTAATCATGCTTGATTTTATTCCCAAAGTATCCATGCGTTTAGTTGTAATTGACCTAGGTGAATCTAATAACATTTCTACTATTGGTTGTTGCTTATCTTGCTTTATTAAGCAAACAGGAATAAAACCTTGCTCACGCAACTCATCTTTCATTTCCAAGAAGTTATACTCTTCTTGTAAGTTATGAATATACATCTCCATCCATGCTGATAATAATGTGCTCATATGTTCACCGTTAGTATCCCCATGAGATTTCAGATGTGTTGAAATTCCTCTAATATCTGAACAACGTTGTTTGGAATAAGAAATAAGTGACTGAAGATTAACATTTTCTTCCGAAAGCATTAGGTAATTCCAATTTCCTAGTGTATTGGAATGTCCATCGTCAGTTTTCTTCTCCTCAAAATTATGGATATAAAAAAATCTTTCTTCTGGTCTTTGGTTAGGGATCCTAATTTGAACGTGAAATTTGGCAAAGAGCAATTGATAAGGATTCTCAGGCTGACTCGATGTCTGATTAAGATGTAAAGAATTACGTAATTCTTGCTCTAATAGCTCTAAAATTTCGTTAGATACAATTTGTTCATCATAGGCAATGGGGGAGACTAATTCTCTTGAGGAAGTATCATAAAAGACTGAAGTTGCAAATTCATATGAGCGTCTACCAATATCACCAAACGATTCTAATTCTTTTACATCGTCAAATTTTCTGGCAAAATAATTTTCAACAAACGGGCATATTACAAAGAATCCCGCGTCAAAAAAGATTAACGGATCCATCTTGACAAATGAAAACTTTGATTTTATATCTTCAAAGTATTCTGTAGCAAATCCTTTGTTTAGGGCACCAGCTAGTTCAGCCATCGCCCATCTCAAGTCTAAATTGGGGAGAATTTGTTTTAAAAACGAAAAAAACGAAACAGCGTAAATGTCAACCAGATTAGTCATAATTACTTTTGGATTTACTATTAGACGAGCATGTGTAACTAAATCCTTTTCTATCTTAACTGCCCAATCATAAAGGAGTGAATAAACATGCACCAGAGACTCAAAATCCATTGTTAGATGCTTCTTTGCTTCAATGAGGTTTTCTAGAACAATTTTTACACGATCATCCTCATCGACTTGATCTCTTGCTTCTTTATCTCGCTTTAAATTATCCATAACATAATTTGAGAGATAGAAGGCTGAAACAGCTGTATCGATGTCTGTACGGTATGAAGCGGCCAAAGTTTGTAGAAGTTCATCGTACATAACTTTATATGTTCCAAAAATTTCTAGAACATTTCTTCTTCTTTCAAGGACCCCCTTGAGCTCTTCAATTAGCGACATACCGTATTCGACGGCCATTAAATCACCAAAAAATATCCAAATAAATAATCAGGAATATAAAGTCGGAAACTGTTAATATGCATTTGCAAAAGGAACATTTCTGACATGAAAAAATAGAATTGTTCCCAAAAATTATCTTATCTCAGAAGCCTTAACGAGTTTAGTACCGTCAAAATTGTAACGCCAACGTCACCAAACACAGCAGCCCACATCGTTGCAAGCCCCATAGCTCCCAAAAGAATGAAAATCGCCTTGATACCCAAGGCCATTATAATATTTTGTTTTGCTAATCTGTTCGTCTTTTTGGCAATACCAATAGCATCACTTAATTTTGAAGGATTATCCTCCATAATGACCAAGTCTGCAGCTTCAATAGTGGCATCAGAGCCAATACCCCCCATTGCAACGCCAATATCTGCTCTTGCAATAACGGGTGCATCATTGATTCCGTCTCCAACAAAAACAGTAGCGCCAAACTCTTTATTCTTATGAATATAACTTTCTAAAATCTCTAATTTATTTAATGGCATTAAATTAGCATATATTTCCGATTGATTGATCCCTAATTCCCTACCAACTCTTTCTGCAACATTCTTAGTGTCACCAGTTAACAAACCTATATTCAAGATGTTGTGGGCCTTCAGCTTCTGAATTGCATTATAAGAATTGGCTTTTATTTGATCATCAATAATGATATGCCCAATATATTCGCCATTCTTTATCACATAAACGGCTGTTTCATCACGAATACATTCAGTATGAGGGCAATTTAGTTTATGAGCTAATTTATCATTTCCCACAACAATTGATTCATTAGATATAGTTTTCATCATTATTCCTAAAGCAGGTAACTCTTCGTACTCCTCAATCTGGGATAGATCTACATCTTTCCCATAAGCCTCACGAATCGAAGCCGCTATGGGATGTGTAGAATGGGCTTCAGCAAGTGCAGCATATGCAAGAACATCATGGGGACTGTATTCTGGAATTGGTACAATCGTTACTACTTTAAATTCTCCTACAGTCAATGTTCCTGTTTTATCCCATAGAACTGTAGATACTTTATTAAGTGAATCAATTATATTAGCGCCTTTTAGTAAAATTCCTTCACGTGAACTTTTACCAATCCCAGAAAAATAGACTAACGGGATTGATACAACTAAAGCACACGGACATGAAATGACTAGAATTACAAATGCACGATACACCCAGACATTAAAGGCCTCTCCAAATAAAAGAGGAGGGATCACTGCAATGAAGAGAGCGGTTAAAAGAACTAATGGAGTATAATAACGAGCAAATCGAGTGATAAATAATTCGGTTTTAGATTTGCTTTTAGCTGCATTTTCAACAGCATTCAAAATTCTTGTAACTGTGGAATCATAACAAGGAGACGTAACTTGAATATGAATACTACTGCTTGTTATTGAGCCTGAAAGAACTTCATCACCTTCCTTTACAGGCATTGGTCGGGACTCTCCAGTCAAAGCAGACATGTCTAAATTTGTATGTCCTTTGATAATTTTGCCATCTAATGGAATTCGTTCACCAGGTTTTACTAATATAATATCATCAGGTTTTACTTCCGCAACGGGAACGGTTGTAATATCATCTGTGAGAACAAGGTGAGCCTGATCTGGGCGTATGTCCAGTAAAGATCCAATTGATTGTCTTGAGTGATTAATCGCCTTATTTTGTAGATATGCTCCTATTGTATAAAAAACCATAACAGCGACTGCTTCAGGTATTTCCTGAATTAGAATTGCTCCAATCGTAGCCACAGACATTAGAAAATATTCATTTGTAAAATCATAGTTTTTTAATTGAATGATAGCTTTCCTAAGTACTTTCCAACCAGCAATAAAATATGCAATGAAAAAAGACAAATTACCTATGAATATTTGTAGTTCTGTCATTGAGGGGGTTGTTAGTACTATCCCTAATACTAAAAACAATAAAGAGAGAACAATTTGTAAAATTGGAATCCAATTCTTAACCTGGGGCTGATCCATACCTATATCAGGAACCGCAAGAGCTCCTGGTTCGATTTTAGAGATGATTGCGTTTATCGTTTCTGTATGAGAATCGCATCTTCTCTCCCCACAACTGAATGTAAGAACTCTCGTAGCAAAATTTAGTTGGACATTCGAAAAATCCTGATCTTTCAGAGTATTTTCTATCTTAAGAGCACAATTCGCACAGCTTAATCCTTTAATAGAGAATTTATGAACATCCTGACCCATTTTAACTACTCTCCTGACCGATAGGGTGTTCTTCAAGATGTTCTAGCGCTTTAGCTAGAATTGGCTCTAAGTGCTCAATTTCAAGTGAGTAGTAATTTTCTTTCCCCTCACGACGAAATTTAACAAAGTTTCCCTCTCTAAGTTCCTTTAATTGGTGCGAGACAGCTGAAGGAGATAGGTCTAAGATTTCACTGAGATCACAGACACAGAGTTCAGTTTCAAACAGTGCAAGAAGTATCTTTATCCTAGTTTCTCCTGAAATTATTCTAAAAAACTTAGTTAATTGACTGGGATTCGATTCGTTAATCTTTTTACGAGCTGCTTCCATCTGTTCAGGATGGATTTCGATTGTTTTACATGGTTCTGCCATTGGAAACCTGACTCTCAAAAATTCGCTCTATTAAAAGAAATGTTAACAATAGTTTATAAGAATATTTGAACACTTCCTCAAATGTTAGAAAGCAATTCTAACATCTTTCAGAGACTCTAAACAAAGCTAGCATGATAAAAAAATCTCTCTTAAATTTGTTATTTTTCTCAAATGCTATTTAGTTGATTTTCTTTTAGCACTTGAGAAATAATGGTTTTCACACCAGCGCTTATTTCTTCTTGCCACGTTTTTAGCAGCGAAAATATGACCCCGTGATGTTCCATACGGCTCAACCCAATCTCATGTTCAACATTATTCCTAGAGAAGGTTATATCTGTTAAAATAACGACTTGAAATCCATTAGCTTGAAGATCAATTGCAGTTTGGGCAACGCACACGTCAGTTTCAAAACCACAAAGTACTGCGATCTGTCGGTGGGTATCTTTAATTGCTAGTTGAATATCATTCTGGCCCCAACAACTATAAACGAATTTATCATAAATTTTTGTGCTAGAAGGGAGTATGTCTAGAAGAGTGTTTGGTAAGGACCCATTTTCCTCGAGATTTTCAGCTGTTACAATCAGAGGGATATTTAAGACATGAGAAAGTTTAATCAGATGTGTGAACTTCTGGATGAAGTTTAACTGCTCTTCCTTTGATAAGCCTTGCATGAATGCCGATTGAACATCAATTACCATGATAAAACAATTATCAGCATTAATTAATTCTGAAGAACGAGAAACAGGTTCAAAATTATCTTCCATTGTAAGTCATCCCGCCATAAAATCTTAAAAGTAATGAACCATAAAAATTAACTGAATTTAATAAATTACATCAAATATTGAAATAGGAGCTAATATGTGTGATTCTCATTCAAACCTATCAAGAGCTCTATTATGCCTTGAAAGTGCTTCGATTATTAAAAGAAATGGATAAACCGTTATATCAAAGACTTCATGAACAATTTACAGACCAAATCGAAAAATTACTTCAGTGATGATTTGGTTCTAATCTGCTCATAATCAATCAATCAATGTATACTATTTAATGAAACTTGTGAAATTTCTTAGAAATTTCAAAAATAAAGCATTGTTTATTCAGAGTTATTTAAATTGAATTGATTATGGAAATAAAATATTCAGAAAATATTACATGAAATCTATCAAAAATCCCAGGAAATTCTTTATTCTAGTTGAAATATTCTTCCAACAGATTCGATTTAGCCTGAATATTCCTATAAGGATAATTATCTCTTGATGTGATTGTATGGATTCCTGTCCAATATCAGAGCTTGTTATAGTACACGATTCTGGCTTACCAGTTTTTGCATGGTCAAATCCTTCAAAAAAGGATATTGCTACGGGTGTAGCGAACCCTGAGTCTCGAGATCTAATGAGTGGTCTTTTTACAGCAATTTTAACCATGTCCGAGGATATTTCGGAAACTGCTGCAATAAAATCAATTAAAATGCTTCGTTCAACATTTAAGTACGCTATAAAAGAGAAACTAATTTTCATACTTGGTTACGATTCCAACGCATCAATTGTACAAGAACCTCTTGTTGATTCCTTCTTATCGGAAATAATTAACGAATTCTCGAAACGGTATTCTGAATATATCACTGATGACATGCTGCTTGATGGAGACATATTTGTTACGTTTTCATCTTACATGGATAATGGTGTTACTGATCCTCGTTGGAAAATTGAAGAAACCGAACAGGAAATGCTAGACCATGTTCATGAACTCCTTTTAGATATTGTCGGACCGATTGGAACTGAAATGTTTGATAGCAACCTCAGAAAGCAAACTC
>JBHLPG010000453.1:0-2742 GCA_048939725.1 Promethearchaeota archaeon
CGGCCCAATCAGTCGAGCTATAACTTTATCATCATCGGGCAGGGAATGGGTGACATGAGAGACTATGAACAGTTGATTTCAATGTATCCACCACATGAGCCGCGGGTCACGCTCGATGAAGACGAGCTCGCCTGTCTCATGTATACCAGTGGCACTACAGGAAGACCACGAGGAATATTTTATTCACATCGCGATGTTTTCCTTCAAGCATTGATGTATGCTGCCAATGCTTCTATTTCAATTAATGATTGTGTTTTTCAAATCGTTCCCATGTTTCATGTACTTGGTTGGGGAACCCCATTTGCAGCGACACTAGTAGGGGCAGAAATAGTGTTTCCTGGACAATATAGTTTAAAAGACTTGAATAGGTTAATTAATACTATAGTGCTGGAGCAAGTAACTGTTGTTAATGGAGCAACCGCTATTTTAATGCCCATGCTTGAATCCATCAGAAAAATGGACAAAAAACCCGATTTATCAGGAACTCGGTTTATCACTGGTGCTAGTGAACCCCCCAAAGCCATGATGAAAGATTTTTGGGAATTAACAGGAGCTGAAGTTATTCATACTTATGGTTCGACTGAGGCTCATGCTTTAGTTACATTAAACCGTCTTATTCCTATTAGAAAACAAGATTTTTCTGATGAAGAGATGTGGGAATTTAAAAGAAAACAAGGATATATCGTTTCAGGACTTGATGTAAAAATAGTTGATCCACTGTCAGGTAAGGAACTTGCCCATGATGGAACTTCTTCAGGTGAAATTTTACTCAAAGGTCCATGGATTGCAGGAAGATACTACAATATTCAATCAGAGGATCATTTTACTAACGAGGGATACTTTAAAACTGGAGACATTGGAAATTTGGATCCTGATGGGTACTTAAAGATTACTGATCGAATAAAAGATGTCATAAAAAGTGGGGGAGAATGGATTTCGTCAGTAGATATGGAGAATGCAATTGTTTCCCATCCTCAAGTTGTCGAAGCAGCAGTAGTAGGTTGTCCACATCCAAAATGGGAAGAACGACCACTGGCTTTAGTTATTCAACGAGAAGATTCTGATACTAAAAAAATAAGTAAAGAAATCTACGAACAGCTTGAAAAAAAATTTGCTAAGTGGCAGCTTCCTGACAAAATTCTTTTTGTTGATAAAATTCTAAAAACGAGTGTCGGGAAAATAGATAAGAAAAACATTCGGGAAAAGTATAAGAATATCTATAAACCTGATAACTTAATTTAAGCTAAGTTTTATTTTGAAATTCTCTTTTTACATCTTCCCAGTACCAATCTTGCTGATAAATCGGATAAATTTGCTGAATTTTATTAATTTCCTGTTTTATTGCTTCTGATAGTGTATATTTACTGTTAATTGAACATTCTTCATGAACATAAGGCTTTCCTGTTATAAAAATAGGATAGAATTTGCAATAAAGGGGTTTCTGACTATGAATTTGACAATGATTATTTAAAAAGTAAGGGCATCCTTTTGTTGTGTAAAAAATACCTCCATTTTTAACTTCAATGAATTCCTCTTCATGGTTCTTGAAAAGATCAATTTCATCGGGATTAAGGATTATATAAACATCTATACAACAATCATTACCATTTTTTCCGATACAACCTAAGCAATCATTTGACAATTTCGTCATCCTTTCAAGTTTAGTTTGATGTTTCGTTTTTTATCCCACTTTCCAAGGCTCAAGAAAGATTAAGGCTTTCATCATATCCTTCATAATAATTACCTTCATAAGCAGCTTAGAATTTACTTCGGATTCCGTCGATAAGGAACGTGAGAAGATGATTAAATTTAATATTTACATCATCCCTTTCTTTATCCTCAACTTGGTCAATTTCCTGATTAATTAAATCAACCCATTCAAGATATGTTTTGTTTAATACTTCTTCAAGCTCATACTTCTCAATAAGCTGCTCGATATATTTTTGGGAAAACTGTGTAAAATTACCAGAAAATCTGCCTGTTTGAGGATCCTGAAAGACAATGAGGGGAGGGAATGAGAAGTGATTTGCTGATGATTGAAGTTCTTCAGAAGGTTTATCTCCAATATAAGGTGCTATCATTATCTCGAATTTTACTGTTTTTCCTGAAAATGTTGGAGCGGTTGATTTGAATGTTTCTGAATAATGAGGGGTAATTTTTTGAGCATGACCCGTTCCATGAGTCCAATGATGTAACATTCTACCAAAATATGTGCCAAATGGGTTAATTCGGATCTGTTGTCCTTCTCTGGGAGAAATTAAATCATTAAATCCTCTAGCTCGGATTTTCAAAGGTGTGAAAGCGAAGTTCGCAGCTTTGAGAGAATTAAATGCAATTAACAATCCCTGCTCCTGATTGGACATAGCCATCCACCCGTCTGAAATGTTGGACACAAAACAATCAATATCTGCATTCTTTGGATCAACTTCAACCATATCAAGATCAAAATAAGTGACATGGCCTAAAAAATTATGTTTCCAGATTCTTAGAAAGTCTCCATTTTTACCAATAATACCTGGACGAACTTCACAAGGCATAATCTCTTGCCAACGATCATCATATTTTGTTTTTACTCCATAAATATTGCTATCGCTAGAAGAGGTTCCTTTAATATTAGGAATGATCATTCGAACATTTATGAAAATATGAGGAACATTAGTATATACCTTTAGAATCTTTTCTGCCTTGCTTTTTATCAGATCTTGGACCCCGGTTGTGAGCGCTGTTGAAGCCAGACTAATC